>DASVTZ010000097.1 GCA_036387335.1 Longimicrobium sp. | reverse complement strand
CGCCCCTACCCGTCCGGCGGGGGCGGGGTCGAGGGGGGACGACGGATCTCGCCCGCGAGTCCGCGAAGGCGGACTTTGTGCTGTTGTTGCAGCGAGTTTACTCGCCGGGGGCCTGCACCGGACCCAGCAGCTCCAGGATCTCCTCCAGCTCGCCGCGGAGGGAGCGGATGAAGCTCTGCTCCAGGGCGGCGCCGGCGGTGGCGGTGGCGGAGCCTTCGCGGTTGAGCTCCTCGATGCGCGCGCGCGCACCCTCGAGGGTGTAGCGCTCGTCGCGGACCAGGTGCTGGATCAGGGCGATCAGCTCCAGGTCGCGCTGGCGGTAGACGCGGTTGCCGGCGCGGTTCTTGGGCGGCGAGAGCGCCGGGAACTGCGTCTCCCAGTAGCGCAGCACGTGCGGCTTGATCCCGAACAGCTCGCACACCTCGCCGATCGCGTGGAACTCCCGCTGCGGACGCTTCATCCCCACGTCTCCCGCCGCGGCTCGCGCAGCATGAGGAGCTCCAGCGCGCGCGTGGCGGCGAGGCCCTCGTACAGCATCGCGTGCACCACCTCTACGATGGGCATCTCGATCCCCAGCTTGCGCGCGAGGTCGCGGGCCGAGCGCGCGGTGCGCACCCCCTCCGCCACCGCCACCATCCCGCCCAGGATCTCGTCGATGGGCCGGCCACGCCCCAGCTCGATCCCCACCTGCCGGTTGCGACTGAGGGAGCCCGTGCAGGTGAGGATGAGGTCGCCCATCCCCGCCAGCCCCGCGAACGTCGACGGCTCCGCGCCGGCGGCGACGCCCAACCGCGTGATCTCGGCGAGGCCGCGGGTGATGAGGGCGGCCTGCGTGTTGTGGCGGTACCCGAGCCCCTCCACGACGCCGGCCGCGATGGCGATGACGTTCTTGAGCGACCCGCCCAGCTCCACCCCGCGCACGTCGCTGCTCGTGTAGACGCGGAAGTACGGGGTCTGGAAGAGCGCCTGCGCCCGCTCGGCGGCCTCGGGCTGGTGCGAGGCGATGGTGACGGCCGTCGGGTGCTCCTCCCCCACCTCCTGCGCGAAGGAGGGGCCGGAGAGGAAGGCGGCGGCGTTTCCGTCGGGGAGGACGTCGGCCAGGACCTCGTCCATCGTCTTCAACGACTCGTTCTCGATCCCCTTGGACGCGCTCACCACCAGCGCACCTGGGGCCATGTGCCGCGCCGCCTGCGCCATCACCGGCCGCACCACGTGCGACGGCGACACGGAGACGACAACGGATGCGCCGTCGAGCGCCTCCTCCATGTCGGTGGTCACGCGCAGCCGTTCGTCCAGCCGCACGCTGTCCAGGTAGCGGCGGTTGACCTGCTCGGCGCGGATCGATTCCGCCACCTCGGGCTCGAACGACCAGAGGACGGTCTCACCGCCCTTCTTGGCGAGGAGGTTGGCGAGCGCCGTCCCCCAGCTCCCGGCGCCGATGACTGCGGTGCGCTCCAGGCTCAACGGACCTCCTCCGCGTCTGCGGTGATGGCCGCGGCGGCCACGGTGGCCTCCGGCTCGTGCCCGCGCCCGAAGCGGGGCTCCTCGCCGCGCACGATGCGGCGCAGGTTGGCGCGGTGCGAGAAGATGACGAACGCGGCGATCGCCCACCCCAGCCAGCGGATCTCCACGTGGCCGTCCGGCGGCGGCGCCAGGGCCAGCACCACAGCCAGCACGGCCGCGCCCGCCAGCGACGCCGCCGACACCATCCGCGTCATCTTGAGCACCCCCAGCCAGGTGAGGAGCGCCACGCCCAGGGCGAGCGGGGCCAGCGCGAGGAAGACCCCCGCCCCGGTCGCGACCCCCTTCCCCCCCTTGAACCCCATGTACACCGGAAAGACGTGCCCCACGATGGCCGCCGCGCCGTACGCCAGGCCCCACTGCCAGCCGGCGGGCTCGTCCCAGCGGGTGAAGAGGAAGACGGGGAGGAAGCCCTTGAGGATGTCGAAGACCATCACCGGCGCCGCCACCTTTGCGCCGAGGACGCGGAAGGTGTTGGTGGCGCCCAGGTTGCCGCTTCCGTGCCGTCGCAGGTCGATGCCGCGCGACCACTTCCCGGCCAGGTAGCTGGCCGGGACCGCGCCCCACAGGTACGACGCCGCGAGCGCCAGCCAGGGGCTCAATCCGCCTCCTCGCCACGCTGGCGGAGGTTGATGCGGATGGGCACCCCGCTGAACCCCCACGCATCGCGGAAGCCGTTCTGCAGGTAGCGCTCGTAGCTCTCCATCACCCCGTCGGGATGGTTGACCCAGAGCACCATCGTGGGGGGCGCGACGGAGACCTGGGTGCCGTACAGGAACTTGACCGGATGCCCATGATGGTGCGGCGGCTTGGCGCGCATGACGAGCGCGCGGAGCACCTCGTTCACCTCGTGCGTGGCGATGCGGCGCGTGCGCTGCTCCTGCACCGCGAGGATCAGGTCCAGCGTCTTGTACACGCGCTGTCCCGTCACCGTGCTGGTGAAGAGGATGGGCACCCACTTCAGAAAGGGGGCGCGGTTGCGGATCTCCTTCTCGTAGTTGGGCGCGCTCTGCGTCTCCTTTTCGACCAGGTCCCACTTGTTGGCGACAAGAACCAGCCCGCACCCGGACTCCCACGCTTTCTCGGCGATCTTGAGGTCCTGCACGGCGATGGGCTCGGTGGCGTCGATCATCAGCACGCACACGTCGGCCCGCGAGATCGCGCGCTCGGTGCGGATGGAGGAGTAGAACTCCACCCCGTCCTCGATCTTCGCCTGCCGGCGCAGCCCCGCGGTGTCCACGAAGATCAGCTTGCGGCCGTGGTACTGCATGGGGGTGTCGATGGCGTCGCGCGTGGTGCCGGCGACGTCGCTCACCACCAGCCGGTCCTCGCCGAGCAGCCGGTTGACGAACGACGACTTGCCGACGTTGGGCTTGCCGATGACCGCCACGCGCAGCGCCTCCTCCTCCTCTCCCTCCACGTCGGGGAGGTGCTTGACGATCTCGTCCAGGATGTCGCCGCTCCCCTTGCCGCTGAGCGACGACATGGGGAGCGGCTCGCCCAATCCCAGGTCCCAGAAGTCGTGGTGCCCCACGGCGTTGGGATTCCCCAGGTTGTCCACCTTGTTGACCAGCAGGATGGCGGGCTTCTGCGTCTTGCGCAGGATCTCGGCGATGGCGTAGTCCAGCGGATGCGCGCCGCTCTTGACGTCCACCACCAGCACCAGCACGTCCGCCTCTTCGATGGCGGTGAGCACCTGGGCGCGGATCAGCCGGTCCATCGGCTCGTCCGACCCTTCCACCATGCCGCCGGTGTCCACCAGGTAGAACTGGCGTGCGTTCCACTCGGTATGGTAGAAGTTGCGGTCGCGGGTCACCCCGGGACGGTCTTCCACGATCGCCACCCGCTCGCCGATGACGCGGTTGAAGAAGGTGGACTTGCCCACGTTGGGACGGCCGACGACGGCGACTACGGGAAGCTTCACGTCTATTCCAATGCTAAAAGGATGTTACCATACGAAAAAAGCGGCTCCGGAAAACCCGGGAACCGCTCGCGGCCCGATGTGCGCGGCCGGCGGGGCGAATATGGCGCCGCGCACCGGCCGCGTCAACGAACGGCTACCCCGCCAGCGGGGCCCCGCACGAGCCGCACACCGCCTGCCCCGGCTCGTACACCTCGCCGCAGACCGGGCAGGCGAAGGCCACCTCGCCCTCCGAGTCCATGTGCGCCTGGATCATCTCCAGCGCGGCGCCGTACTGCCACACCGGCACCAGCACGCGGGCGATGCTGAGCTCGCCCATGTCCACGGGGAAGGAGCGGTCGGCCTGGTTGTAGAGCAGCGCGTCGATCTCCTCGGCGCGCAGGTTCTCCACGATCAGCTGCGCCTCCATCTCCGACGCTGCACTGTACACCTGAGCCCACCCTTCGATCATCGGCACGGTGCGGTGCTCGTCGCAGAGCGCCGCGTGCGAGCCTTCCGGCAGGTTGCGGCACACCGCGCGCCCGCAGATCACGCAGCGGAACAACGCGAGCTGCGACGGGTCGTCCTCGCACGTCACCTGCTCCCGCAGCTTCCCGCACTGCGGGCATGCGTCCCCGCCCGCGAACTCCACTCCACAGTGTTCGCAGCGGACAGTCTGTTCCGCGATCTCGTCTACGCTCAAACCGGCTCCTCTCCGCGTGTCGTTCGTTTCCCCTCGAATCGCGGCGCTGGGTCGCAAGAAGCGTGCACCTTGGGGAAGTGCGTGAGTGCGTGAGTGCGTGAGTGCGAAACGAAAGTGCCTAGTGCCAAGTGCCTAGTGCCAAGTGCCACCGCGCGGCGCAGGCGCATGAACCTGCACCCCCCACATTGTCATCCTGAGGGAGCCGCCTAACAGAAGACAGCCGCACACCCAAGCTCTGGCGGCGATCGAAGGATCTAGCCGGCGAGGCAGGAGGACCGCGTGCGACGCCAGGCCTCCCGTCACGCGCAGTAGATCCTTCGCTCCGCGCCAGAAATCCGCGACGGGGAAAGGACCGTGAGGCGCGTCACTCAGGATGACAGAAGAAGGGGGAATAGTAACGGGGCGGCATCTCGCGACGCCGCCCCGCACTTACGCACTAACGCACTAACGCACTTCCGTTCGCTTCCGTCAGCTTCCCACTCGATAACTGTACCCCGTCACCGGCTGCGTCGTGGGCATCGCGACCTCGAACGGGGTCGAGGCGTCCTTGGCGGGGGCGTTCACGGTAATGCTCTGCGTGCCCACTGGGCCGGAGGGGCCGAAGAAGGTGAAGTTCAGGCGGATGGGCGTGCCCGCGCGCGCAATGCCGCCCTTCACCACACCGGTGAGGCGGGCGCCGTCGTCACGCGTGCTGAGCTGCGTCTCGTCCACCTGCACCGGCAGGGAGTCCGCCGCCTGGAGGGTGCTCACCGCCAGGTTCCGGTTCGCCGTCTCCACGGCAGTGTTGCGCGACGTCTTGGCCGCGTCCGAGATCCCCTTGTACGCGTTGAACAGCACGATCCGCGCGTTGTAGTTGAGCGGGTCGATCTGCACCAGGCGCGAGGCCACCGGCACCAGCTCCTGCCAGCGCTCCAGCTTGTACAGCGAGAGCGCGTGGTTGTACCAGGCATCGCGGTGGTTGGGGTCCAGGCGGTGTACCTCGGCGAACATCTCGCCGGCGCGCGCGAAGTCGTTGACCGAGAAGAAGTGCGCGCCCGCGTTCAGCAGCCCCGAAAGGCTCCCCGCCCGCGTCTCCACGAGCTCGGCGGCGTTGCTGGTGTCGGGCGTGACGCGCTCCAGCGCGGCGAGCGCGGCGCGGTACGCCGTGGCGGCGCGCGCGTGGTCGTTGCGGCCCGCGTACACCACGGCCTGGTTGAAGTACGCCTGCGGCATCGCCTCGTTCAGCCGCCCGGCCTGTTCCCACTGCGCCAGGGCCTGGGCGGTGTCCTGCCGGTTGAACGACTCCACGCCCGCGTTGAACACCATCTGCGCGGCGCGCTCGCGCTGCGGGTTGACCTCGCTCGCGAACTGCGGGCAGAGCGTCACCGTGCGGCGGAAGGCGCTGTCGGCGGCGGCGTAGTTGTTGGTGCCGAGCGCCGCCTGGGCCAGCAGGAAGTAGTGGAGCGGGTTGTTGGCGTCGGCCGCGATGCCGGCGCGCGCCTGCTCCATGGCCGTGTTGTAGAACGGCGTCTGCGCCGCGCCCTGGAGGATCAGCGTGCGGTTGAGCGCAGCCTGCGCGGCGGTGGCCTGCGCGGTCACGGCGGGCGGGCCCGCGGCGCACTGCACCTGCGGCAGCGCCGACGAAGCCGCCACGGTGGGCCCGGCGGCCGCGCCGCCGCCCCCGGTGGTGCCCGCGCTCGCGCAGGCGCTCGCCACGGCGATGCCGGCGGCAAGGATCAGCCCACGTTCGATCTTCATTTCCGTCCTCCGTGGAAGGGAAAGGTGCCGCCCCCGCAAGGGGCGATCGGTCCGGAGGCCGCGGCGGGGGAGCTACCCCTCGGCCGCGACGCCCTCGGCCAGCAGGGCGCGGTAGGCGGCCAGCGGGGTGATCCCCAGCGCCGCCGCGGCACGCGCCACGTCCTCGAACTCCGGTTTCGCCCGCTCGCCCCCGCCCGGGAGCGACGAGCGCTTCACGCGAACTTCCTGCCCGCGCCACAACACGGTTTCCATGCGGCGCGGCAGTGTACGCCGGTCCGCCGCCCAGAAGCGCACCCCGATGGTGGAGCCCGCATGGAAGAGCGCCTCCGCCACCGCGTCGCGACGGTCGGGATGCGCCAGCGCCTCGATGCGCACGCCGGGCCGTCCCTTCTTCATCGTCACCGGCAGCGCCGTGCAGTCGAGCGCCCCGGCCGCCAGCGCCGCCTCCATCAGCGGCGGCACGTACTCGGGCGACAGGTCGTCCACGTCGCACTGGATGACCACCACGCTCTCCGCCGCCGCCTCGTTTCCGTCCACCAGGATCAGCCGCAGGCAGTTGGGGCGGTCCTGCGGGTCGCGTGTCCCCGCCCCGAAGCCGTTGGCGACGGGCGTGAACGACACCGGCGCCGGGGTTCCGCCGGTGAGCGCCTGCAGGATGGCGGCCCCGGTCGGCGTGGTGCATTCACCTTCGAAGTCGGGATCGCGCACCGGGATACCGCCCAGCAGCTTGAGGGTGGCGGGCGCCGGGAGCGGGAAGTTGCCGTGCGCGATGTTCACCCAGCCGCGCCCCAGCGTCACGGGGCGCGTGTAGAACTCGGTCGCCCCCAGCTCCGCGCACCCGGCCATCGCGCTGAGGATGTCCACGATGGCGTCCAGCGCGCCGACCTCGTGGAAGTGCACCTTTTCGCGCGTGGTGCCGTGCACCTCCGCCTCGGCGTCGGCCAGCAGGGTGAAGGCGTGCACCGCCCGCTCCCTGACCTGCGCGGGGGCGCCGGTTCCCTCGATGATCTTGACGACGTGGTGCAGGTGCCGGTGCGCGTGCTCGTGCGGCAGCTCCAGCAGGAGCCGGGTGCACGCGATCCCCTTCCGCTGCACCCGCTCCGCGCCCACCCGGATGTCGCCGAGGTCGAGCCCGGCCACGAAGCCCTGCAGCCACTCCAGTGGCAGACCCAGGTCCAGCAGCGCGGCGACCGTCATGTCGCCGCTTATGCCGCTGAACGGGTCGAAGATCAGCCCCCGCACGATGTGTCCCCTGTTTCCGTGGTCGAGACCGGCAAAGTAGGTGGGACCCGGCGCGCCGTCAACCGGAGGGGGAAGGGGGAATGGGGAATGGGGAATGGTGGACCCGCGCACCGATGCCGTAGGGGCGGACCTGCGTGTCCGCCCACCCTCGCCCCCGCACCGATGCCCGCATGGCTCGTCGGGGCTGCCCCACGTGGCTGCCCGTGCCCTCCCTCGCGCCGAACTCCGGGTGCCCAACGCAAAAACCCCGCGGCAACTCCCGCGGGGCTCGTCGTCCGGCACCAGGCGCGTCTACTTCCGCGGCGCGGTGTCCCGCGCTTGGTTGGGTGACGGCCTGTGCAGCTCAACCTCCCACGTGTCCAGACGCGCCCCCTTGCCCGCATCCTCGCGGTAGTTCGCGATCCCCGCGGCCCGCGTGAACCCGGCCGCGCCCGCCGCGTTGGTCGCGAGCACCACGTCGTAGCCACTGATCCCCGGATCACCCAGAACGTAGATGGACTTTCCGAAGCGCGCCGGGTCCTCGCTCTCGAGCCGCTGCGCGAGCTGCTCGGCCGTGAGGGCACCCGGTTCATCCGCCACGAAGTACTTCCCGCCCTGCTTGATGCGGAGCCTCAGCCCCTCCGCGCCGGCCGACTGCGCCCCCGGCGCCGACGCCGCATGCTCCCGCGATCCACACGCCGCGCCTCCCAGCGCGAGGGTGAACAGCGCCGCCGAAAACAGGATGACACGCTTCGATGACATGGTGACCTTTTCGCCGGGGGAGCATTAAAGTGCCAGCAAACCGACCCCGCAACATCCGCTCCATTCCCCTTCCCCATTCCCCAAGCTCAGTGCCTGAACAGCCTCCGCCCCGTAAACACCATCGCGATCCCGTGCTCGTTGGCCGCGGCGATCACCTCGTCGTCACGAACCGAGCCGCCGGGCTGGATGATGGCGCGGACCCCGGCCTGCGCCGCAGCGTCCACGCCGTCGCGGAAGGGGAAGAAGGCATCGGAGGCGAGGGCGGCGCCCGCCAGGTCGAAGCCGTTGTCGTGCGCCTTCATCACCGCGATGCGCGACGAGTCCACGCGGCTCATCTGCCCCGCCCCGATCCCCAGCGCCATCCCCCCGCGCGCCAGCAGGATCGCGTTCGACTTCACCGTCGCTACCGCACGCCAGGCGAAGCGCAGATCGTCCATCTCCTCCCCCGTCGGCGCGCGCTCACTAGCGACTCGCCACGCGTCCTCGGGGAAGCGCATCGAGAGGCGGTCCTGCGCCACGAACCCGCCGCGCACTCGCTTGAAGTCCGTCTCCCCCGCCCCGCCGCCCGCCGCGGGGATGGTGAGGAGGCGGAGGTTCTTCTTCTCGGTCAGCAGCCGCAGCGCGCCCTCCGCGAACGAGGGCGCGACGATCGCCTCCACGAAGTTGGGGCGGAGGAGGACGGCCGCCTGCTCCGTCACCTCGGCGTTGAAGGCGATCACGGAGCCGAACGCGCTGGTGGGATCGGTCTGGAGCGCCTTGTTGTACGCCTCCGCCGGGTCCGCGCCGACGGCGATGCCGCACGGCGTGGTGTGCTTGACGATGGCGCACGCCGCCAGCGCCTCCCCCTCCCACGCGGAGACGGCGAGGAGCGCGGCGTCCACGTCGATCAGGTTGTTGAACGACAGCTCCTTCCCGTGAAGCTGCTTCATCGCCGCCAGCCCCGCGCCGCCCGCGTCCGCATCGCGATAGAACGCCGCGCGCTGATCCGGGTTCTCGCCGTAGCGGAGGTCCTGCACCTTTTCGAGCGACAGATTCAGCGACGTGCCCTCGCCCAGATAGCCCGCGATGGCACGATCGTACGACGAGGTGTGGTCGAAGACTTTGACCGCCAGGCGCCGCCGCAACCCCGCATCGTCCGACTCGAGGCCCGCGAGCACGGCGTCGTAGTCGGCTGGATCCACCACGACCCAGACGCTCGCGTGGTTCTTGGCGGCCGAGCGCAGCATCGACGGGCCGCCGATGTCGATGTTCTCGATGGCGTCGTCCAGCGTGACGTCGGGGCGCGCCACCGTCTCGCGAAAGGGGTACAGGTTGACGGCCACGAGGTCGATCGGCTCGTAACCCTGCGCCCGCATCTGCTCCATGTCGTCCGCGTTCGCGCGCCGCCCGAGCAGCCCCGCGTGAACGGCGGGGTGCAGCGTCTTCACGCGCCCATCCATCATCTCCGGATGCCCCGTCACCTCGCTCACCTCGGTGACGGAGAGGCCGCCTTCGCGGAGGGCGCGCGCGGTGCCGCCGGTCGAGAGAAGGGTCCATCCGCGCTCCGCCAGCGCCCGCGCGAAGGGGAGGAGTCCGGTCTTGTCCGAAACGCTCAGCAGTGCACGGGGCATGGTTCAGCCGCGGATGGGGGCCAGCGTCGCGCGCACCGATGCCTCCGGGGGCGCGGGCGACGCGAACAGGTCGAAACAGAGGGGGCCGCCAGGGGTGTCGTGCAGCGTCTCGCCGCGCGCCACCGCCTCGACGGCCATGGGGAGGATGCGGTGCTCCACCGCCAGCACCCGCGCGGCGAGCGTCTCCGGCGTGTCGCCCGGGAGCACGGGGACGGGCCACTGCGCCACGATCTCGCCCTCGTCGTAGCGGTCGTCCACGCGGTGCACCGTCGCGCCCGACACGCGCACGCCCGATTCAATCACCGCGCGGTGCACGCGCATCCCATACATCCCGTGCCCGCCGAACGCAGGCAGGAGCGCGGGGTGGATGTTGAGCATCCTCCCGCGAAAGCGCTCCACCACCTCCGCCGGGACCAGCGACAGGTATCCCGCGAGCACCACCAGCCCGATCCGGTGCTCCTCCAGCGCGGCCAGCAGGCGCGCCGCGTGACCGTCGCCGTGCTCGCGCGGGTCCACGACGATCCCCGCGATCCCCGCGCGCGCCGCCCTGTCCAGCGCGCCGATCCCCGCGCGGCTGCCCACCACCAGCTCCACGCGCGCCGGCGACGCGTCGCCGCGGAAGCGGTCGATCAGCGCCTGCAGGTTGCTCCCCCCGCCGGATGCGAGGACGGCGACGCGCACGGGTTCGTTCGGCGGGCTCGGCACGGGTCAGGCGAAGCGGCTGCCGCCGTAGACGCCGGTGATGAACGGGTTGCTCACGCGCTCGTGGCCCACCGTCGTCGCGGGGCCGTGGCCGTTGTACAGGGTGGTGGTGTCCGGGAGAGTGAGGATCTCCTCGCGGATGGACTTCATCAGCGTCTGCAGGTCGCCGCCCGGGAGGTCGGTGCGGCCGATGGAGCCCATGAAGATCACGTCCCCCACCAGCGCCACCCCGTCCCCTACCAGGATCACGTGCCCCGGCGCATGCCCCGGCGCGTGCCGCACGAGGAGCGTGCAATCGCCCACCTGAACCGTGCCGCCGTGCTCCAGCGCGTGGTCCACGGGCGGAAGCGGCGCCATCCGCATCCCGAACCACTCCGCTTGCGTCGGCGCGTTCTCGTAGAGCGGGCGGTCATCGGCGTGGAGGTAGATGGGGGCGCCGGTCTCCCGCTTGGCATGCGACAGCCCGTCCACGTGGTCGATGTGCGCGTGGGTCAGCACGATCGCGTCGATGGTGACGCCCGACGCACGTGCCGCCTCGAGCGCCTCCGGAGTGCCCGCGCCTGCATCCACCAGGATGGAGGAGCCGGTGCGCGCGCAGCTCACCAGGTAGCTGTTCTGCGTGAACGGCCCGCCCGTAAAGGTGCGGACGACGAGCTCCCCCCGCGGCGCCTCAGACACCTGCCGCTCCGGCGATCTCGGCGAACCCGTGCGCGCCCGGCTGCGCGTATGCGATGCGGCCGTCGCGATCGATCAAAAAGGTTGCACGACCCGTGTAGCCGTCATCCCGCAGCACGCCGTACGCGCTTGCGATCTCGGAGTCGACGTCCACGATCAGCGGAAAGTCGAGGGAGTACTTGGTGACGAAGTCGCGGTGGCTGGCCAGCGACCCCGGGTTGACGCCGAAGCGGACGATGCCGGCCGCGGCGTAGTCGGAGCTCTCGTCGCGGGCGGCGCACATCTGTGCGGTGCACCCGGGCGTGTCGTCCTGCGGATAGAACATGAGGAGCACCGCGCTCCTTCCTCGGAACTCGGGGAGCGAGACGCGCGCGCCGTCCGTCGTCTCCGCCTCGAACACGGGAGCCTCGCTCCCCACCGCAAGAAGTCCATCCGCCATCGCCGCCGCTCCTTCAGAAGTTGTCTGGGGCGAAGAAAATCGCACCCCGCCACCCCCTCCGCAACACAAGAGCCGCGCCGCGCCCCCCCCTTTCTGTCATCCTGAGCGAGCCGCCCCGCCGGGGCCGGCGTGGCACATCGTAGTCGTTGTGGCGAACGAAGGATCTAGCCGGCGCTGCACGAGGACGGGGTGCGACCACGAGCCTCGCATCACGCGCAGTAGATCCTTCACTGCGCGCCAGAGATCAGTGAGACGCCGGCGAGTGTGAGGCGCTTCGTTCAGGATGACATAAAAGAGGCGAGCCGCGCCCCCCCTTTCTGTCATCCTGAGCGAGCCGCCCCGCCGGGGCTGGCGTGGCACATCGTAGTCGTTGCGGCGAGCGAAGGATCTAGCCGGCGCGGCGGGAGGACGGGGGGCGGCCACGAGCCTCGCGTTACACGCAGTAGATCCTTCACTGCGCGCCAGAGATTGGTGAGAGGCCGGCGGCTGTGAGGCGCTTCGTTCAGGATGACAAAGAAGAGTGGTGCCCGGCGCGCCGCAGCGCCTCCACCGCATCATCCAGCCGCTCCGCCTTCACGAGCACGTAATCGGTGTCAAAGGTGGAGATCGCGAAGATGCTGATCCCCGCCTCCGCCAGCGGTGCGGCGATGGAGGCGAGGATGCCGGTGAGGCCGAAGTCGAGGGGGCCCGCGACGGCGAGGGCGCGCCAGCCGGGCTCACTGCGGATGCCAGCCGGCACCGCGTCCTGCGGGCACACGATCGAAAGCTCGTCGGACGTGCGGGTGACGGAGAGGAAGCCGTGGGGCGGGAGCCACGCCGGGAGCGGCTCGTCCGCGGCCAAGCGGCAGACGGCGAGCGTGTCGGGGAGGATGGTGAGGCGAAGCGGTGGCATAATGGGGCGGGTGGAAAGGAAACGCCCCGGAAGCTCGGGGCTCCCGGGGCGATTCGTCAACCGGATTCAGGTCAGGCGCAGCCGCATCCCGGCTTGCGGAGGCCGGCTTCCTCGAGCGCGGCTTCTTCGGCGGTCGGGGCGACCCAGCCCTGGTTGAGGTCCAGCATGCGGCGCAGCGAGAGCTCGGCGCGCGTGCGCACGTCCTCGTCCAGCACCAGCTCGTGCTGCTGGTGGTCCAGGCACCAGGCCAGCTTGGCGAGCGTGTTCACCTTCATGTTCCCGCAGATCGCGGCGCCGGAGAGCGGCACCAGCGTCTTCTCGGGGAAGCGGGCCTTGAGGCGGTCCACGATGCCGCGCTCGGTGCCAAAGATCACCTCGTCGTTCTGCTCGGCGATGTCCACCATCTTCGCCGTCGAAGCGACCATGTCCGCCTGCGCCAGGAGCTCGGCGCGCGACTCGGGGTGGATGACGACGAGGGCGCGCGGGTGCTTCTTCTTGGCGGCGGCCAGCTCGTCGAGCACCAGGTCGTCGTGCACGTAGCAGTAGCCGTCCCACGCCACGATGCTCCCCGGCTTCACCTCGCCCTCCTCGCGCCCCGCGATCACGTACGGGCGGCCGCTGCGCTCGGCGGCGTAGCGGGCCAGGTTGCGGTCGGGAACCAGGAGGATGGTGCGGTCGGCCGGGATGGTGTCGATCACCTGCACCACGTTGGCGGAGGTGCAGCTGATGTCCGACTCCGCCTTGACCTCGGCCGTCGAGTTGACGTACGCCACCACCACGGCGCCCGGGTACTGCGCCTTGAGCCGGCGCAGCGCGTCGCCCGTGACGAAGTCCGCCATGGGGCAGCCGGCGCGCAGGTCGGGCATGAGCACCGTCTTGCCCGGCGACAGGATCTTGGCCGTCTCGGCCATGAAGTGCACGCCGCAGAAGACGATCACGTCCGCGTCGGTGCGGGCGGCCTCCTGCGACAGGCCCAGGGAATCGCCCAGGTAGTCGCTGACTTCCTGGATCTCCACGCGCTGGTAGTTGTGGCCCAGGATGACGGCGTTCAGCTCCGTCTTCCGGCGGCGAATGCGCTCGGCCAGCTCTTCGCGGGTGAGGCGGGCGTAGTCGAGCGGCGTCTTCAGGGCGTCGGAGATCTGGATCAATGGCCACCTCGTGCGGAGTGGAACGCGCGCCCAGCAACGTTAAGCCGCGTAATATAACGACTTAGCCGCGCCCCGGCAACGCATCCGCAAGCTACGTTCTCGAAACGAGATAGGAAACCGCGGGCTCACACAGAGACACAGAGACACAGAGGAAAGACAACGAAGTTCTCTCCGTGGCTCTGTGCGAGGCTTTTCGTTCAGGCGGGGAGGGTCAGGCGGAAGGTGCTTCCCTGCCCGACGACCGACGCGACTTCGAGGGAGCCGCCGAGGAGCTGGGCGAGGCGGCGCGCGATGGGCAGGCCGAGGCCGGTGCCCTGGTCCGCGGCGTCGTCCAGGCGCACGAAGTCCTCGAAGATGCGCGCCTGGTCCGCGGCGGGGATGCCGGGCCCGAGGTCGGCCACTTCGACTATGGCGCCGGAGCCGTGGCGCGCCACGAGGACGCGGACCGGGCGGCCGTGGCCGTACTTGACCGCGTTCCCCAGCAGGTTGAGGAGGATCTGGCGGATGCGCTTTCCGTCGCCGCCCACGACCAGCGGGGGCTCGGGGGCTTCCAGGGTGACGGTGCACGATTGCTCAGCGGCGATCACCTCCACCGCGGCGACGGCGTCCCTGGCCAGCGCCACCAACTCCACTTCCTCGATGCGCGGCTCCACCTTACCCGACTCCAGGCGGGAGAGGTCGAGCAGGTCGTTGATCAGCTCCAGCAGGTCGGCGGCGCAGCGCTGCGAGCGCTCCACGGCGTCGCGCTGCTCGGGGCCGAGGGTGCCGTAGCCTTCGCCCAGGAGGAGCTCGTTGTAGAGCATCACGGCGCTCACCGGGGTGCGCAGCTCGTGGCTCGCCATCGCGTAGAAGCGGTCGCGCGCGGCCACCGCCTCCTGTCGCTCCCGTTCCGCCGTCACCCGCTCGGAGACGTCCACCACCAGCCCCACCGCCGCGGCGCGCCCCTCCACCTCGGCGCGCGATGCGTGGATCTCCAGCCAGACGACCTGGCCGTCGGCGCGCACACCGCGCAGCGAGTAGTGGGCGGCGCGTGGGGGGCCGTAGAGCTGGTTCCGCGCGTACTCCTCGGCGCTGGCGCGGTCGTCGGGGTGCACCACCTCCCACACGTTGCGCTCGCCGAGCGACGCCTCGTCTGTCGCGAAGATCTCGGCGAGGCGCGGGTTGAGGTAGCGGAAGCGCTCGTCCTGCACCACGAAGATTCCCGCTAGCGACTGCTGCAGCATCGCGCGGATCAGCCCGTCCGCGGCACGAAGCGAGGCCGGGCCGTGCTCGGGGCGCTCGCCTGCCCGCCGCCGCTCGATCTCCGCCACCGCGATCTGCGCCAGGTCGGCGAGCGTCGCCATGTCGTCGGCGCTCCACGCGCGGGGGCTCATGTGCAACGCGCACAGCGTTCCCAGCGCGTGCCCGTCCGAGGTCACCAGCGGGACGCCCGCGTAGGCGCGCACGCCCAGGCGCGTGACGGAGGGGTTGTCGCGCATGCACGCGTCTTCCAGCGTGTCCGGAACCGCCATCGCCGCGCCCGCGCCCGCCGTGTGCCGGCAGAGCGAGTGCTCCATCGGCGTCTGGCGGATGGGGGGCATGTCCGGGCCGGCGGCGCTCTTGAAGAACTGCCGCTCGCCGTCCAGCAGCGTGAGCGTGGACGCGCCCGCGCCCAGCGTCCGCACCACGAGGCGCGTCAGCCGGTCGAACACTTCTTCCGGCGCGGAGTCGAGCAGCCCCGTCTCCGCCAGGGCCGCCAGCCGGGCGGGATCGGTGAGGAAGGTGAGCGGCGGGGTGAGCATGCGGGCACGCGGGAAAGGGGCCCGGCACAGCAGCATGACCGCAAACATGCGCGTGGATCGCGCGGATGCGCAAGGTGCCGCTTGCCGCGCCGCCGCGATGCGCCGTACTGTTCAGCGCATCCCTGCACCCAACCCCGTCTCCGTGGGCGCGCCGTGTCGATGTTCAGCCAGGTGGTGGAAGACTACCTCAAGGCCGTGTGGATGCTCCAGCAGGCCGAGTCGCCCGTGTCCACGTCGCGGATCGCGGAGCGGCTGGGGCTCACCTCCGCGGCCGTCACCGCCATGGTCAAGCGGCTGGCCGAGCAGGGGCTGGTGCGCCACGAACGGTACTACGGCGTGCGGCTGACGGCGTCCGGGGAGCTGGCGGCGCTGCGCATCATCCGCCGCCACCGCGTGCTGGAGCTCTTTTTAGTCGAGAAGCTGGGCTACGAGTGGGACGGCGTGCACGAGGAGGCCGACCGGCTGGAGCACGCCGCGAGCGACGAGCTGATCGAGCGGCTGGCGCGGCTGCTGGGGGAGCCGGACCGCGACCCGCACGGCAACGCCATCCCCAGCGCGGACGGCGAGGTGGACACGGCGCACTACCCCTCGCTGGGCGACCTGGCGGCGGGCGAGTGCCGGCGCATCCTGGAGGTGGAGGTGGACGAGCCGGAGCAGCTCCGCTACCTGGGCTCGCTCAACCTGCGCCCCGGCGCGGAGGTGGAGCTGCTGGACAAGTCGCCCTTCGAGGGGCCCGTTTCGGTGGCGGTGAACGGGGCGCGCACGGTCATCAGCCACTCGCTGGCCCAGCGCATCCGCGTGCGTCCCACCCCCGCCCCGGAGCCGGCCGGCGACGCGCCGGGGTGAGGATGGCCGGGGTTTTGCGCCCGCCCTTCGCGACGGGACTACTTCCAACGCAATGGGCGCAGACATGGACTACAGGGATCGGAACGACGGCTGGTGGAAGCTGGCGCTGGGGGCGGCGGCGCTGGGGGTGATCGCCTTCGCCTTCCGCGGTGCGCTGCGCGGCGGCTCGCTGGAGGACGCGCTGGACGAGGGCTCGGGGCGCGACCTCCGCTCCGGCGCGGGGCCCCGCGGCTTCCGCGCCACCGACGGCTCGCGCGACTCGCACGGCGCCATCGGCGAGTACGCCGACGCGGACGAGGAGCCGGTGCTTGGGTACGACGGGATGGACCGCGACTCGCTCGTCGAATGGCTCCGCGACGCCAGCCTGGACGAGGAGACGCTGCTGCACATCGAGCGCTACGAGCGTGCGAAGCAGAACCGCGCGCCGGTGCTGGACGAGGTGGGGGATCTGCTGGCGGCGTTCGGGTGAGGGGGTGGGGCCGGGGCCGGTAGTTCCCGGGGGTGGAACCGGTGTGGTCCGGCGGTTGAAACCGCTGCAACAACTGCGGGAAACCTGCCTTCGCAGGTTTTGGGGTGGGGGCAATGCGGGATGGTTGGGGGCCGGCCCGCATCGCCCGGCCCGTGTCGCCGGGGGATGAATCCCCCGGCTGGAACAACGGGAAGACCGCTGAAGCGGTCTCGCCAACCGCAAGCCAGTCCGCGAAGGCGGACTTCCCGCGGTTGTTGCAGCGGTTTCAACCGCCGGTGCGAGAGGAGGCGCGGAGAGAAGATCTCCGCGCCTCCTCTTTCGTCCCAGGGCTGGGGTTCAGCCGGCGAGGACTTCCTTGGCGACGCGGTTGAGCTCCTTGCCTTCGAAGCGGCCCTTGGTGCGGGGGCTGACCTGCTTCATCACGTCGCCCAGGTTCTTGGCGCCGGCGGCGACGGCGTCGCGGACCATGGCGCGCACCTCGTCCTCGGTGAGCTGCGCGGGGAGGTAGGCCTGGAGCACGGCTGCCTCCTGCTCCTCCTTCTCGGCCAGCTCGGCGCGGGCGTTGGCGCGCATCAGCTCGGCGGCCTCGCGGCGCTTCTTGATCGCCGTAATCGCCACGCCCTGTACCTGCTCGTCGTTCAGCTCGCCGCCCACCTCGATCTCGCGGTTGCGGATCTCGGAGATGAAGGTGCTGAGCACGGTCGTGCGGAGCTTGTCGCGGCCGCGGCGGGCGTCGTTCAGGTCGGCGCGGATCTGGTCCTTGAGCGGTACGTCCGGCATCTGCGTTCGGTCCGGTGGAATGGCGGGTGGTGCGAGCGGTGGAATGTACGGTTGGGCGGCAGCGGAATCAATTCGGCGCCGGCGCGGCCTCGCCCTCGGACGCATGACGAACTGAGCCCCCTCTCTCGATAACGTGAGGGCGCAGCCCTCTCCTGTTATCGGGAGAGGGGGCAGGCGAGTGTAACGAGCCGGGGGTGAGGGCCCTGCCTGCAAAAACGCGGGCCGGAGGCATCGCCCCCGGCCCGCGCCGTTCGACCCGCGGAAAACGCTCAGGCGTTCTCGTCGCGGGGCTCCACGGGGTTGGCGGCCTGGTGGGGCTTCACCGGGACGTCGGCCTGCTCCAGGCGCAGCTCGATGCCGGGCTTGAGGCCCTCGCCCACGCGGCCCATCGAGTTCAGCTCCTGCGGCTGCTCGGGCTGCGGCACGGCGTGCTTGCCGTACGGGCTCTGGTTGTCCAGCTCGTCCTCGGAGAAGTTCGTGGGGTTCTCCGGGTGCGGCGAGGGCCGCGACGTCATGACCGTGTGCGAGTGCGCGAGATCCTCCTCCTCGAACTCGCGGCGGTCCGAGTGCTCGATGGAGGTCTCGCGGATGTGCTGCGAGTCGTCCCTCTGGTCGGGCTCGGTGTCGCCCTGACGCTTCCGCCCCATCCCGCTCACGTTTCCACTCCACTCTGCCGACATCGCTCCCCCCGTCCCCTGGTTTACGCGCGCCGGACGGCGCGCAATGTCGTTCTCGATCTCCAGCCGGTTGACCACCGTCTCCACGTTGGGCACGGCCTGCGCCGTGTGCACCGCCAGCTCCGCCTCGCCGTGCGTGTCCACCGAGCCGGAAAGCTCGATGATCCCACGGCTGATGGCGCCCACGTCGATCGGCCGCTCGGCGAGCACCGGGTCGCGCAGGAAGGCGTCCAGCACGGCGTCTTCCAGCCGGGTCAGCTCGCGCTGGTCGCTGTACTCGCGGCGCAGGCGTCCCGGGCGCAGGCGTTCGGTGAGGGAGAGGGCGCCGTCGCGGATCCTTCCGCGCACGCCGCCCGCCTGCACCTCGCGCGCGGCCCGCCCCACCACCCACAGCGAGAGCGCGAACCCGGTGGCGGCCCCCAGCGCGAAGACCAGCGCGTTCTCACCCTCGTTGCCGCCCTCGTCGCGCGGCGCGCGCTTCCCCCGGGCCTGAGCCATCTTCCCCCTTCGTACGATGTTGGTGCCAGACGATTTGCGCAGCGCGGCGCGGGGTGCGGGGGTGCAAGAGGTGTTCCAGCCGGGCACCGAAAGGGCGCCCGGCTATGGATTGCCAGGCGCCCCCGCGCGCCGTCGCTGCTCCCGCTCGCGGTCCATCCGTTCGCGGGTGGCCCGCGTGCGTTCTCGCATGTTCCGGTCGAGGTCCTGCGTCTCCTCCTGCCGGTCGATCTCGCCGCGCTGGCGCCTCTCTTCCGCGTCGTGCAGCTCCGATTCGCGGCTGCGTCCCACGGGCGGCGTGGTGCAGGTGGGGATGCGCCTGCCGGCGATGACGGGCGCGCCGCACTTGCCGATCCCCCACTCGCGTCCCTGCCGGTCCTTGATCGTCCAGTTCTCGGCTCGATGGCGGCGACGCGCCTCGTCGGCTATGGAGTCGTTGTAGGCGCCCAGGCTGCGGGCGATTCGCGCGCGGACCCGGTCGTTGTCGCTCATTGGGGTTTCGCGAGCCGCCTCGGGAGTCACCACGAGCCGCCCGTCGCCCAGCTCCGTACCCAGCCGCCCACCCGCCGCGCCCGAGCGCCCGCGTCCGGTTCCCGTGCCCGCACCGGGCGCGCCCGTTCCGGGAGCGGCGCCCGTGCCCTGAGACGCACCCTGCGCCGCACCCACGGGAGCGCCGCCCGCGCGTGGTGCCGCGCGCGCCGGGATCCCCGAGGGGGCGCGCTGCGGAAAGCTCCTCAGCTCCGGCGCGGCGACGGACGCCGTGTCCGCCCGCACCGGCGCCGCGACCTGCTCGGCGCTCGTGGCGGTCTGCGGGGCCGCGGGCGCAGGCTCACCACCCGCACCTCCGTCGTCGCCCGGCCACGCGCCGATGTCCACGTAGCTGACCGCATCCGACGGCGCACCGACTCGCGGTGCATCGCTCGGCTGCACGGGCCGCCTCACGGGCGCCATCCACACGA
The DNA here is from genome assembly GCA_036387335.1 of Longimicrobium sp. NCBI lineage: Bacteria > Pseudomonadati > Gemmatimonadota > Longimicrobiia > Longimicrobiales > Longimicrobiaceae > Longimicrobium > Longimicrobium sp. The sequence goes on along the minus strand of DASVTZ010000097.1, from coordinate 5,652 downwards.
CAAGCGCCAGCAGGAGGTGCGCGCCCAGCGAGAGCGCAACTCCACGCCGGCTGACGTGCGTGCCGCGCTCGTGTCGCGGCTTGCGGGTGAACGGCGCGCGCACAGGGACGTGCGGAACCGCCCCGGTGGCTTGCGGGGTGCGCGCGTGCGCGGGCGGCGGTTCGAGAGTGGCGCGGGTCATCGTCTCCATTCTACTCGACCCCGCCCACCCGGTTCCGCCCTCGCCATGATCCGCGCATTAAACAAGCGAGCCCGGCAGGGGATGGGCATCCCCGCCGGGCTCGTGTCCGCGACGCGCGAAAGCTCAGACCGCGGCCGTCTCCACCATCCGCGCGATGCGCCCCGCCGCCTCGCGGATCCGCTCCTCCGACGTGGTCAGCGCGATGCGAAAGAACCCCTCGCCGCCGCGCCCCAGCGACTTGCCGGGGAGCACGGTGACGCCCTGCTCCAGGAGAAGGCGGCGCGCCCACTGCTCCGACTCCACGCCCTCGGGGAGCGGCACCCACAGGTACATCGTAGCGGCGGGATTGGGCACGTCCCAGCCGGCGCCGCGCAGCGTCTCGACGGCGGCGTCGCGGCGGGCCTGGAAGGTGGCCACGTTCCCCGGCACCCACTCCGCGTGCGAGCGGAGCGCCGCGGTTCCCGCGTGCTGGATCGAGAAGGGAACGCCCGTGTCCGCGAAACTCTTCACCCGCTGCAGCGCCGCGATGAGCTGCGGCTCGCCCACGGCCCACCCCGCGCGCCACCCCGTCATGTTGTACGTCTTGGAGAGCGAGTGGAACTCGATCGCCACCTCGCGCGCGCCGGGGATCTCCAGGATCGACGGCGGAACGTACCCGTCGAACGCCACCTCCGAGTACGCGTTGTCGTACGCCAGGATCAGGTCGTGCTCGCGGCAGAACTCCACCGCGCTCTCCAGGTACTCGCGAGGCGCGATCGCGGCGGTGGGGTTGTTGGGGTAGTTGAGGTAGAGGATGCGCGCGCGCTTCACGACATCGGCGGGGATCTCGTCCAGCGGGATGAGGAAGTCGTTCTCGGGCCGCAGCGGAACCAGGTGCGCCTCGCCGCCGGCCAGCACGGTGCCGCCCAGGTACGCCTGGTAGCCGGGGTCGGGCATGATGGTGACGTCGCCGCGCTCCAGGAAGGCGAAGGGGAGGTGGAAGATCCCCTCCTTGGAGCCGATCAGCGGCAGCACCTCGCGCATCGGATCGACGGCCACGCCGAAGCGCCCCTGCATCCAGCGCGCGATCTCCTCGCGGAACTCGACGAGCCCGAGCTGGAAGGCGTAGCGCGAGTTGGCCGGGTCGAGCGCCGCCTCGCGCAGCGCCTGCACCGCGGCGGGAGGCGGCGCCAGGTCCGCATCGCCCGTCCCCAGGTCGATCACGTCCACCCCCCTGGCCAGCAGCTCGCGCTTGATGGCGGGAACGTCGGTCAGCGGGTAGGGCGGCAGACCCTGGAAGTGGCGGGCGAGACGGGGCATGTACGAGGGCCTCAGATCACTGTGGACGGAGTGGAGTCGGCGGGGGTGTCGCGCAGCAGTCGTGCCGCCAGCACCACGGCGCCCAGCGAGATCGCCATGTCGGCCACGTTGAAGACGAAGGGGAAGGAGCGCACCAGGATGAAGTCGGTCACGGCGCCGTCCATCAGCCGGTCGCCCAGGTTCCCCAGCGCCCCCGCGACGACGAGCCCGGACGCCATGCGCACCCATGCGTCGCGCGTGGTGCGCATGATCTGGAACGCCATCGCCACCCCCGCGAGCGCCGCCAGCGCCAGCAGCGGCGTGCGCCACGCCGATTCGCTTCCCGCGAACGCCGAGAACGAGATCCCCGGGTTGCGGCGGTGCGCGAGCCACACCCACCCGCCGACCACGGGCCGCACGGTGCCGTACGACAACTGGTTGGCCACCCAGAACTTCGTGATCCAGTCCGCCGCCACCACCCCGGCGATGCCGAGCGCGAGCCAGCGGTTCTTTGAGAGCTTCATCTGATCCTGGATGTGCGGCGCCGTAGATCCGGAATGGCGCAGGTACACGGGTGCTGCGAGGGGGTTCCCGGGCCCCCTCCCCCCGGCCCCCTCCCCCGCCTGCGGGGGCGCAGGGCGGGGGAGGGGGAGAACTGCCGTGCGCTTGGCACAAAACCCGTAGGGGCGCGATTCATCGCGCCCGTGTCACGGGCTGCTCCGCCACCCGCCCGTGCGCACCGAAGACGGTAGGGGCAGACCTGCGTGTCTGCCCACCCTCGCCGCAATCCAACCCTCGCCCCTCGGCACCGACCCTCGTAGGGGCCGCCCCACGTGGCTGCCCGTGCCATCCGCCGCGCCGCCCCCGGCAACGCGCCCCTACCCTACCCCGCTCTCCTCGCCTCCATCCGCTCCCCGTAAAACCGCAACATCGCCTCCTTCACCTCGCGCCACGGCCCCTTCACCACCGGCGCGGGTGGGAGCGAGTCGGTGAAGTACCGCCCGTAGCTCTTCTTCGCCACACGCCCATCCAGCACCAGCACCACGCCGTGGTCGCCGGTGGAGCGGATCAGGCGGCCGAAGCCCTGCTTCAGCCGGATCGCCGCGCTGGGGAGCATGTACGACACGAACGAGTTGCCCCCCGCCCGCTCGATCGCCTCGATGCGAGCAGCGGTCACCGGCTCGCTCGGGACCTTGAAGGGGAGCTTGGGGATCACCAACCCACGGAGCGCGGAGCCGGGGACGTCCACCCCCTCCCAGAACGAGGTGGTCCCCAGCAGGATGCCGCGCCCTGAAACGGCGAAGCGCTCCACCAGCTGCCCGCGCGGCCCCTCGCCGTGCACGAAGAGCGGCCACTCCAGGTCCGCGCGGCGGCGGCGCAGCTCGGATGCGACGTGGCGGAGCGCGCGGTACGAGGTGAAGAGCACGAACAGCCCGCCGTCCGAGATCTTTGCGTGCTCCAGCACCGCGCGCACGGTGGCCTCGTCGTGGCGCGGATCCGCGTCGCCTGCCGGGAGCGGGAGGTCGGTGGGGACGGCGAGCAGCGCCTGCCGCCCGTAGTCGAAGGGCGACGGGAAGACCGCCTCGGCCACCGGGTGCTCCTGCTCGAACGCGTCGCTGAGCCCCAGGCGCTGGCGCACGAAGCGGAAATCCTTTTCCTGCGTCGAAAGCGTCGCCGAGGTCAGGATCACCGTCGGCACCTGTTCGAAGACGGACTCGCGGAGGACACTGGAAAGATCGAGCGGGGCGGCGTTCAGCGTCAGGTTCCCCTCGCGGCTCTCGCGCGCCGCCTGCCGCTCCATCCAGCGCACCATCTTCACCTTCTCCTCGCCCGGCCGGAGCGCCATGCGCAGGCCGTCCGCCGCGCCTTCCACGCGGTTGGCGGCGCCGCGCAGCTCCATCAGCTGCGGCTCCAGGTTGCGGCGCAGCTCGTCGTCGGTGGCGACGCGCTCGCGCAGGAGCTCCATCCCGGCCAGCATCGACTGGAGGTTGTCCAGCAGGCCGGAGAGCGCATCGTCCAGCCCCAGCGGCCACACGGGGTGCGCGGCGAAGTGGTCGTCCAGCCGCGCCAGTGGCTCGCCGGAGTTGAAGACGTCGTTGAGGAAGGAGAACACCGCCGCCGCCCGCTCCCGCGCCCCCTCCAGCGACGGGAGGAGCCGCTCCTCGATGGTGTCGAGCGCGGCGCGGGCCAGCAGGTCGTTCTTCACCGCCCCCAGCGCCCCGCGGAAGGCCGGGAGCAGCCCCTTCCCCCGGTGCTCCAGCCTTCGCAGCGTGCGGAAGAGGCCACGGCGGGACACGGTGGCCCCGAGGTGGCTCGTCGCCGCCTCCTCCAGGTTGTGCGCCTCGTCCAGCACCAGCCGCTTGTAGTGCGGAAGGACGGCGGGGGAGGAGTAGTTCCCCTGCGCGCGCCGCACGGCCAGGTCGCTGAACAGGAGGTGGTGGTTGGAGACGACGATGTCCGCCGATGATGCCTCGCGACGGGCGCGCTGGTAGAAGCAGTCCTCGAAATTGGGGCACTTCGCCCGCAGGCAGATGTCGCTCTCGGACGACACCTCGTCCCACACCTCGGCCGAGGGGCGGAACGAGAGGTCGGAGAGGGAGCCGTCCGCCGTCTTCCCCAGCCACTCGACGATCCCGGCCAGCTCCGCCTGCTTCTCCGCGTCGAACAGCGCCGCCGCGTTGTCCCGCGCCAGCAGCGCGCGCCGCACGGAGACGTAGTTTCGCCGCCCCTTCACCAGCGTGAAGCGGAAGGGGAGCCCCAGCGCGCGACGCAGCATGGGGAGGTCCTTGTCGACGAGCTGCTCCTGGAGGTTGATGGTGTTGGTGGACACCACCGTGCGCTCGCCGTTGAGCACGGCCCAGCGGATCGCGGGCAGGAGGTACGCCACCGACTTCCCCGTCCCCGTGCCCGCCTCCGCGATCCCGACGCCGCCCTCGTTGTAGAGCGCGCCGATCATCCGCGCCAGCTCGCGCTGCTGCGGCCGGTCTTCGTAGCGCGGGTGGCGCGAGGCGAGCGCTCCGCCGGGGCCCAGGTCGCGGTCGAGCGAGTCCAGGTCGAGCGGGGTGCACTCGCTGGAGTCGGGCGGCTCCACGATGACGTACAGCTCGCTCGCGTCGTTGTCGACGATGGCGGAGCCCAGCCCCATCTCCCACACCCGCGCCGCGACCTGGAAGTCCGCCTCGGAGGGCTCCAGCACGCCGGAGGGGTGGTTGTGGATGAGCAGCCCCCCCGCTTCGGGCGACTTCACCAGCGCCAGCACCGCCGACGGCCCGCCCCGCGCAATCACGCGCGGCTCGGTGACGGCCCCGCCCTCGCCCACGCGCGCGACGAAGCACACCTCGTTGCCCCGGGCGCGCGCGATCTCCCGCCGCACCAGCTCGGCGGCGGCGGGTTCAAGGAACAGCTCGACGGCGGAACGTTGTTGCTTCATCTAACGGGGGAGCGGGATGCGGGCACGGGCGAAACAGAAGTGCTAAGTGCTGAGTGCCAAGTCCTGAACAGCAGCTCGACCCAGCACTTTAGCACCTAGCACTTAGGACTTAGCACTCTTCCTCACCCACCTCGCGCGCCGGCTCGGACTCCTCGAGCGCCTCGCGCAGGAGCTCCTCGTCGTCTTCCGCCACGGCCTCCATCTCCACGTATCCAACCCGCGGCGGCTCGGTGGGGTCCTCGGGGCAGAGGAAGCGCGCGCCGTAGAAGCCGCGCTCAGTGGGCGCGGGGTGCCCGTAGAGGATCTCCACCAGCCACCCCCTGCCCCGCTCGTCCTGGAAGATTGCCCTGTCTTTCGCCATTTCTTCGGTACAGTGCTGCAGCCGGGGTGTTCCGTCAACGTTGACGAAGTGTACCCAAGAGGGGGCCGGGATGGACGGGGGGGGGGGGCGTGGGCCCCCTCCCCCGCTCGTCACCTCGCGGCCCCTCCCCCAAAACTGCCTGGGGGAGGGGCGGACGCGTGCATCCGTGCGCGGTGCGAGGGCGTCACGCACGCGGGCACGGGCAGCCACGTGGGGCTGCCCCTACGGGTGTTCGGTGGTCAGGTGCGGAGGTCGCGATGGGGGCGAGGGAGGGCAGACACGCAGGTCTGCCCCTACCGGCATCCGGGTCATGGCGCGAGGGGCGGTGCGGCGGCGGGCACGGGCGCGATAAATCGCGCCCCTACCGGATCTCTGCGCCGCGCACGGAGTTCTCCCCCTCAC
>DASVTZ010000096.1 GCA_036387335.1 Longimicrobium sp. | reverse complement strand
CCCCACCCCCGCTCGTCACCTCGCGGCCCCTCCCCCAAACTGCGGGGGAGGGGCGGTGGCGTGCGTTGATGCCCGTGGGCGGGGTTCGTCGCGGGGGCGGGCACGGGCAGCCACGCGGGGCGGCCCCTACATGATTGGGTGCGAAGGGGCGGGAGCGGTGCGGGGGAAGGGAGGGCAGACACGCAGGTCTGCCCCTACGGAAATCTGCGCCACGTGCGGGGGGCGGCGCGGCGGCGGGCACGGGCGCGATGAATCGCGCCCCTACGGATGTGGGCGCATGACACGGTGTTCTCCCCCTCACCCGCCCTGCGCCCCCGCAGGCGGGGGAGGGGGTCGGGGGGAGGGGGCCTTACCCCAGCCGCCCCTCCAGCAACGCCCGCACCCGCTCCGCGTTCGCCGTGCCGCCGGTGCTGCGCATCACCTGGCCGACGAAGAAGCCGATCAGGCCCGTCTTGCCGGCGCGGTATTCGGCCACCTTGGCGGCGTTGGCGGCGAGCACCTGGTCTACGGCGGGCACGAGCGCGGCGTCGTCGCTCACCTGGCGCAGGCCGCGGCGCTCCACGATTTCGAGCGGGTCGCCGCCGTCGCGCGTGAGCTCAGCAACGACCGTCTTGCCGGCGGCGCTGGAGAGGGTGCCGTCCTCCACCATCCGCACGACCTCGGCGAGCTGCGCGGGGCCGAAGGCGATCTCGTTGATCCCGCGCTCCTTCAGCTCCACGAGGAGGACGTTGACGATCCAGTTCGCCACGGACTTCGGCGCGGCGCCGAGGGCGACGGTGCTTTCGAAGAGCGCCGCGAAGCCGGGGTCGCGCGTGAGCAGGTCCGCCTCAACGGGCGCGAGGCCCAGCTCGGTTTCGTAGCGGGCGCGCGCCGCCTCCATCTCGGGCGTGCGGGCGACCTGCGGGGCGGCGGCGCGCTCCCGCGGCTCGCGCTCGGCGGGCTTGGGGGCGGCAGCCTTCTTCGCCACCGGCGCCTGCGCGGCCTTGCCCCACGTGTCGCGCAGGGTGACGGTGCGATTGAAGACGAGGTGGTCGACCGAGGAGTCCACGATGTCCGAGCAGAAGTAGCCGGTGCGCTCGAACTGGTAGCGGCTCCCGGGCGCGTCGTTGCGCACGCCGGGCTCGATGCGCGCGCCCTGCACCACCACGAGCGACTCGGGGTTCAGGTGCTCCTTGAAGTCGCCCTCGCCCGCCTCGGGGTCGGGCACGGAGAAGAGGCGGTCGTACAGGCGCACCTCACAGGGGAGCGAGTGCTCGGCCGACACCCAGTGGATCGTCCCCTTGACCTGCCGCCCGTCCGGCGTGTTGCCGCCGCGCGTCTCGGGATCGTACGAGCAGCGCAGCTCCACGATCTCGCCGTTTTCATCCTTTACGACCTCGTCGCAGCGGATGACGTAGGCGTAGCGCAGCCGCACCTCGCCGCCGGGGGTGAGGCGGAAGAATCCCTTGGGCGGGTCCTCCATGAAGTCGTCGCGGTCGATGAACAGCTCGCGCGCGAAGGGGAGCGGGCGCGAGCCCTCGTTGGGCACGTCGTGCGGCCAATACGGCGCGTCCAGCTCCTCCGTCTGCCCTTCCGGATAGTTGGTTACGACGACGCGCAGCGGGCGCAGCACGCAGAGCACGCGCGGCGCCCGGTGGTTGAGGTCGTCGCGGATGGCGAACTCCAGCTTGGCGATGTCGATGCGGCTGTTGAACTTCGCGACGCCCATCCGCTCCCAGAAGGCCCGGATCGCCTCCGGCGTCACCCCGCGGCGCCGGAAGCCGGCCAGCGTCGCCATGCGCGGATCGTCCCAGCCGCTCACGTAGCCGCCCTTCACCAGCTCGAGCGACTTGCGCTTGCTGGTAATGGTGTACTCCAGTTGGCCGCGCGCGAACTCGTACTGATGCGGCCGCGCCGGCGTGCCGCCCTCGGAGCGCACGAAATCCTGCCAGTGGTCCACCGCCCAGTCGTAGACCGCGCGGTTGTTGTCGAACTCCAGCGTGCACAGCGAGTGCGTGATCCCCTCGATGGCGTCTTCGATGGGGTGCGCGTAGTCGTAGAGCGGGTAGATGCACCACGCGTCGCCCGTGCGGTAGTGGTGCGCGTGGCGGACGCGGTAGAGCAGGGGGTCACGCAGCAGCATGTTCTTCGACGCCAGGTCGATCCTGGCGCGCAGCACGTGCGAGCCGTCCGGGAACTCGCCCGCGCGCATGCGGCGGAAGAGGTCCAGGCTCTCCTCGGGCGTGCGGTCGCGGAAGCGGGTGGGGAAGCCCGGCTCCGTAACCGTGCCGCGCGCTTCGCGGATCTCCTCCTCCGTGGAGCTGTCCACGTACGCGAGCCCCTGCGCGATCAGGAACTCGGCGAAGCGGTACATCTCCTCGAAGTAGTCCGCCGCGTAGTAGATCCTGTCCCCGAAGTCCGCGCCCAGCCAGCGCACCGTGTCGATGATCGACTCGACGTAGCTGACGTCCTCGGTCTCGGGATTGGTGTCGTCGAAGCGCAGGTTGAAGCGCCCGCCCGTCTCCTGTGCGATCCCGTAGCTCAGCAGGATCGCCTTCGCGTGCCCGATGTGCAGGTACCCGTTGGGCTCCGGCGGAAAGCGCGTGACGATCTCGCTGTAGCGCCCGTTGCTCAGGTCCTCGGCGACGATGGCGCGGATGAAGTCGTGGGGCTCGCGCTCGGCGGGTCCCTTCGTGTCTATGTCGGTCACGATCGATCTGGCGGCTTCTCGATGACGGACGCGCATCTTCCGATGCTGTCCAGCTCTTTTGCGGAGTCGGGCCGAACAGAATAGCGCAACTCCCCCCGAACTACAACGCGCGGGGGAGGTTGCGTGTGGTTTGGCCCGCCATTCTCGCGCCTACCCGACCTCTTCCGTCGAGATGATGATCGGCTTCATGGGAACGATGGGAGCCGCACCGGCTGGTTCGCGCCACGGGGCGGGGAGGAGCTCCCACTGCGCCCGCGTCAGGATCGCGCGGACCTCCGCCTGAACGCCTTCGAGCAGCTCCTGCACGATGCCGGTCAGCGCCCTTTGCCGCACGCGCGCGGGGAGGGTCGGAGCGCTGGCCGTATCCGCCAGGCTGGCCGCCGCGGCAAGGGAGTCGAGGAGCGGAGGAACGACGAGCTGAACCGAGTCCGCGAGCCGCCTCAGAGACACTTTCTGCGCGGAATCCAGCGCAAGGCGGAGCGAGTCCGCGGACCAGAGGACGCGGGCGGGAAGGCTACGTACCCGCTTGCCGATCTCCGCCCGGATCTCCTCGGGCTGTCGCCCGACACTCTGGTACTCGCGCCGCGCCTCCGATATCCACTGGGTCGCGGGGTCGGTGCCCACCGTCATCCGGACCTGCAGCGTCAGCGCGAAGCCGGAACGGTCTCGCCGCGACAGCGACCGCCCGAACGACGGGTTCACCTCGTAGCGGTACGCGCCCCGCGCGGGGTCGAACCCGCGCGTGTGCAGGAGTGGCGCGTTCGGAATCGCCGGCTCCCCCCAGCCGCGGAGGTCATCACGGCCGTGGACCGCCCAGTCCGCCAGCGCGGGGACGTTGGAGGCGGTGAGGGTGATCCGCACCCCACTTCGTCCGGCGATCCCGCGGGGCGCGTAGTCCGCCTGCAGGTCCAGCCCCGCCGTCCAGGGCCCGCGGCAGCTATTGCGCCCCGCGACGCGACCGACCTGGGCGCGCAGGCACTCCCGCGCGCCGGCGGGAGCCGAGCGCAGGAGCGCCCCCATCGCGGCGCCGGCCTCGTCGCGACGGGCGGGGTCGAAGATGAACGCGGCGTCGTTCCACTGACCATCGCCGTTCACGTCGCCAGAAACGCGCGGGGTGTACGGAACCCCCGAGGTGAGGCGTGCGATGACGCCACCCTGGAAGCGCCTGCCGTAGATGCGGGCGTAGTTGAGCATGAACGAGTGCCGCCGCTCGTAATCGCTCGTGGACAGCACCACGCCGCGCGGGTCCGCGGCGGCATAACCACGCCCCCCTCCCGGCGCGTCGACCCCGGCCGCGTCGTCGCGGGATCTCGTGTACGTGTAAGCCCCGAATACGACCGAGGACCCGCGCGGAACCGCGTAGCCCTGCAGGATCAGCTGCCCGGCCTCCACGCGCCCGCTTCGGACCTCGCGCACGGTTTCCAGATCTCCGAAACGGCGCGAAGCACCCGGGAGCACGAGCCCGGAGGCGGAGTCGATCGCGGCGGGTTCCGCGTAGACCGGACGCCCACCGAGCGGAGCGCCCGTCTCCCCCGTGGCGTACGCCAGCTCCTCCAGCCCCAGCGGGCCCATGAAGCGTCCGACTCCGCCTTCGAGCTCTACCCTGGACTCGCCGGGGCGAGGCCCCGGCACCCGGTAGGCGAATCCGGCGCGCGGGCTGAGGAGCGCCGTCGCCGGGGCCGACGAGCCAGCACCCGAGAGCAGCTCGGCCGGGATGCCGAGCGATGGTCGTTCGCCGTAGCGGATCCCCTCGACCCGGATTCCGTAGGTCGCGCTGAGCGGGCCCGACACCCGCATCGCGTGCCCGGCGTACAGTGCCGCGTACGTGGAGGAAATCTCCCCCTCGCGGGGCGCGAGGCCGCGCGTGAACGAGGAAGGGCGGAGCGCCTCCAGGTCGTCGAGGCTCTGGAAGAGGAAGGAGCCGAGTGAATTCTCCGATGACCGGGCAGACGCGCGTTCCGCCGTCAGCGAAACTCCCACCTGCAGGCGGTGCCTGCCGCCGGCGAACGGACGCCGCCACGACTCGCTGATCTCCACGAGCGAACGCTCCGCCGAGGAGGCACCCGTGGAGCTTCCGCCGAAGCCGAAGCGGCTGACCCCCGCTTCATCGCTCCCCACGAGAACGGTCCCTGCGGGGAGCGAGTCGCCGTCCTGGTTCCGGGAGTGGCCGCGGCTCGCCGACACGCGAAGCTCGCTCCTCCCGCCCGCGAGATCCGAAGTGAGGGCGAGGAGTGCTCCCGTCCCGCCGCGCACCGCACGCGAGCTCGCCGCCATGCCGAGCGACGGGCCGGGCATCGGTGCTTCCGACCACCGGCCGTCCACCCTCGCGAAGACGGAGTGTGAGGAGGAGGCTTTCCAGTCCATCCGGAAGAGCGCGGACCCCTCCTGCGCCGCGCCAATCCCCGAGCCTGCTGCCGGGACTCCGGCACGTGCGAGCACCTCCGAGAAGCGGCGCACCGAGTCCGGGTCGATCCCACGCCTCCGGAGCGCCGCCGGGTCGGCCGAGCCGAGCGTCCAGTCGCGCCGCACCCACTGCACCGCGCCGAATCCGAACAGGCGGCGCCCCGCGAGCGGGGCGCCATACGCCGCGCTGACCTGCGCGAGCGACCCGTCCGGCGCCGCGGCCGCGGGCGAGGTGCCCCAGCTCAGCGGGAGCGAGCGGCCCCGCACGCGGAGTGCACCCCCGCGGTCCGTGCTCCCGCTGTGCGTGGACACGGCGATCTGTCCGCCGGTGAACTGGCCGCGCGAGACGTCGTAGGTGCTCGTCACCACGCCGACGCTGCGCACGGCCTCGGCGGGAAGCTCCGCGCCCCCGTACGCGGCGCCGTCCAGCGTCACGCGGTTCTGCGCGCCGCCCATCCCGGCGATGGAGACGGCGGGAACCCCTGGCGACGCCTCGCCCAGAGGCACCACACCGGCCGAGAGGAGTGCCCCCTCCGCGATGCTCCCCGGCTCCACGGGATAGTTCATGGAGATACCCGCCAGGTGGCTGCCTCCCTGGCCACCGGGGCCGGCCGGAGTATCGCGCAGACGCGGCGGAAACACCTTGACCTCGAGCGCGTCCAGGAGGGCGGGCTGCGGGGTGAGGCGCAGGTCGAGGGTGCGGTCGGCGCCCGCGGTCGCGATGGGGAGCACTTCGCGGCGGGGGGCGAAACCGAGGCGGCTGACGCTGAGGAAGAATGGTCCCGGCGCGGACGGCAGGCGCAGCAAATACGCTCCCCGCGCGTCGGTTCGCGTGGAGCCGAGGTGCGTGCCGCCGGGTGCCGAAACCTGCACCAGCGCGTCCGCCACCGGTTCGTTCGCCCCTCCGGTGAGGCGGCCGGAAAGGGTCCCGCCTGCCTGCGCCGCCCCGGACCCCGCCGCGAAGACGAGTGCCGCCACCCACAGCAGCGCGGTCCGGAGCGGGTGCTTCACCGCCTCTTTCCGCCGCCGGTGCGCTGGCCGGGGGCAGTGAACTCGTCCGCCGGCCAGGTGCGCGCCGTCAGAACGTAGGAGATCTCCACCTCCTGCGTCCCCCGCTGGACGACGAGCGTGCACCGCTCCCCGATGCGAGGGTTGTGGTAGGCCTTCGGCTCGGTGCCGTCGCGCCCGTTGATGCGGAGGATCTGGTCTCCCACGCGCAGGCCCGCCTGCGCGGCGGGCGACCCGCCGTACACGTGCCGGACGACGGGGTAGTCCGCCCACTTCAACGCACCCGACGCGTCGTCGATCAGGTTGGACGAGTAGGCGAAGCCCAGGCTGGCGCGTCCGGGCGCTTCGACGCTTGACCTGCTCTGCGCGCACGCCGCGCCGGGCAGCGCCAGAGCGAGCGCGATGCACACTCGGATTAGGAGGAGCTTCATGGGAGCGGTGGCGACGAAGGTCGCGTCAGTAGCCGGGGGGATCGTGCCTGCCAGCACAATTCCAACTTCGTGAGATTCTCTTTTGTCCGCAAGTGTTCTGATGGTTCCGGCGCTCGGCGGGCACTGGTCCGATGCCGCGCGCGGGAATAGCTTCCAGGGTCGCCGTTCCGCCGCAGCCCTGACCGAGCCCGTTTCCGATGCCCGACCCGATCCGCGTACGATTCGCTCCCAGCCCCACCGGCTACCTGCATGTCGGTGGGGCACGCACCGCGCTCTTCAACTGGCTGATGGCGCGGCAGAGCGGGGGCGTGTTCGTGCTGCGCATCGAAGACACGGACCGCGAGCGGAGCACCAACGCCTCCACGGAGACGATCCTGGAGGGGATGACCTGGCTGGGGCTCACCTGGGACGAGGGGCCGTTCTTCCAAAGCGAGGGCCTTCCGCGCCACACCGCCGAGGCTCGGCGCCTGCTGGCCGAGGACAGCGCGTACCGCTGCTTCTGCACGCCGGAGGAGCTGGACGCCAAGCGCCAGGCCGCTGGCGTAGAGTACCGTTACGACCGCAAGTGCCGCGCGATCCCCCGCGCGGAGAGCGACGCGCAGGCGGAGGCGGGGACGCCCTTCACCGTGCGCTTCCGCGTGCCCGAGGGCGCCACGGAGTGGACGGACCAGGTGTACGGCGCCATTCGCTTCGACAACGAGAGCATCGAGGACTTCATCATCCTGCGCACCGACGGCACGCCCATCTACAACATGGCCGTGGTGTCGGACGACATCGACATGCGCATCACCCACGTGGTGCGCGGCGAGGACCACGTCGCCAACACGCCCAAGCAGATCCTGCTGTACCGCGCGCTGGGCGCCGCGGTGCCGGAGTTCGCGCACCTGCCGATGATCCTGGGATCGGACGGCCGCAAGCTCAGCAAGCGCCACGGCGCCACCGCGGTCGGCGACTACGCGAAGCTAGGCATCCTTCCGGAGACGCTCGTCAACTTCCTCGCGCTCCTGGGCTGGAACCCGGGCGACGACCGCGAGCTGATGACGGTGGACGAGATGACGGAGCTCTTCTCGGTGGAGCGCATCAACAAGAAGAGCGCCGTGTTCGACATGGAGAAGCTCCAGTGGATGAACGGCCAGTACCTGGCCAAGAAGCCCGCCGCCGAGCTCCTCCCCATCGTCGGGCCGCTGCTGGTGGAGGCGGGGCTGATGACGGCGGACGAGGTGGAGGAGCGGCGCGAGTACGTTGTGCACCTCATCGACCTGCTCAGGGTGAGGTCGCGCTCGACGCTGGAGATCCCACAGCAGGCGCGCGTCTACCTGGCCGACGAGCTGGAGTACGACGCGGAGGCGACCGCCAAGCACTGGAAGGACCCCGAGACCTCCGCCCGCCTGGCCGTCGTCCGGGACGCGCTGGCGGGGGTGGACGCGTGGGAGCCGGCCGTCATCGAGGCCGCCCTGCGCGGCGCGGCGGTGACGGCGGGGGTGGGGTTCGGAAAGGTGGCGCAGCCGCTGCGGATCGCCCTCACGGGGAGCGCCGCCAGCCCGGGGATCGACCAGGTGGGCGTGCTCCTGGGACGCGAGCGCACGCTGGCCCGGATCGACGCCGCGCGGGAGCGTCTGGCGGTGAGCGGGGCTCAGTAGACAAATGTTGACTTGCACTGCTACGGCGCCTATGTTGCGCCCTGAGCAGCCAAGCGGTGTGGCGCGCATTACGCGCCGGGGCTGCACGCCAGGGCAGGAGTGAGGGACGAGGGGCGGCCGCGGGTGACGGCGCCCCCTTCCATTGCATCCACCGCGCGCCACCCCGGCGCCCGCCCGGCGGTTCCCATTCAGGGACGACCCCGACCCAGTCCCGGAGGCACCCCATGCCTGAGCCGCTGAACAAGATCGAGCGCCGCATTCTGAACTACCTCGTGGACTACCTCAAGGACAACACGTACCAGCCGAGCATCCGCGAGATCGGCAAGCGGTTCTCCATCAAGTCCACCAAGACCGTCTCCGAGCACCTCCAGTCGCTGGCCGACAAGGGCCACATCGAGCGCGACGCATCGCGCTCGCGCGGCGTCAAGATCCTGGGGATGAACCTGGCCCCGGGCGTCATCTCGGTGCCCTTCTACGGCAAGATCGCCGCGGGGAAGCCGGCGCTGATGCGCGAGGACGTCAGCGAGCGCATGGAGATCGACCGCAAGCTGGTCGCCTCGGCTGACGCCTTCGGGCTGGAGATCAAGGGCGACAGCATGGAGGGGATGGGCATCCTGCACGGCGACATGGTGCTGGTGGAGCCGGTGGACGCGTCGGAGATCAAGGACGGCGAGATCGTGGCCGCGCGGCTGGGCGGCGAGTCCACGGTGAAGCGCTACTTCGCCCGCGACGGCCAGGTGGTGCTCGAGGCCGCCAACACGGACTACGCGCCGATCCTGGTGCACGACTACGACGACTTCGAAGTGCTGGGCCGCGTGACGGGCCTCGTCCGCCGCTTCACGCAGGAGCAGACCGCGGCGATCGCCACCTGAGGACGCCGCGCCCTGCGGACCCGCGACCCCGGCGACCGATGGTTGCCGGGGTCGTGGCGTTTGGCCCCCTCCCCCCGGCCCCCTCCCCCGCCTGCGGGGGCGCAGGGCGGGTGAGGGGGAGAACCGCACGTGCCGCGCAATACCCGTAGGGGCGCGATTCATCGCGCCCGTGCCCGACGCCGCTCCGGCAGCCGCGTACGCACCACGATGTCCGTAGGGGCAGCCCCGCGTGGCTGCCCGTGCCCGCCGCTGCTCCGCACGCTGCCAACCGCACGCCCGACCTGCCGATGACGGACACGCACGACGACGAACGGTGGATGCGCATCGCGCTGGAGGAGGCCGCGGTTGCGGAGGCGCTGGGGGAGGTGCCGGTGGGCGCGGTGATCGTGCGCGGCGGTGAGGTGGTGGCGCTCGGGCACAACCTCACGCACACCGACCAGGACCCCAGCGCCCACGCCGAGATGGTCGCCATCCGCCGCGCGGCGCAGGCGACAGGGCACTGGCGGCTCCTCGACTGCACGCTGTACGTCACGCTGGAGCCGTGCGCCATGTGCTCGGGCGCCATCGTCCTCGCGCGCATCCCACGCCTCGTCTACGCCGCGCCCGATCCCAAGGCCGGGATGTGCGGCTCGCTCGAGAACCTCGTCCAGTACCCCCGCCTCAACCATCGCGTCCAGCTCACCGCCGGAGTCCTCGCGCAGGAAGCCGGGGACGTCCTGCGGGCGTTCTTTCGAGCACGGCGCCGCTCCTAAAACAGCGGGGCTCATACAGAGACACAGAGACACAGAGGAAGGACGGCATGAGGGGTCATCTGTGGCTTGTAGTTCTCTCTGTGGCCTCTGTGTGAGGCTGTTTTGCTGCTCTATCCGCGTTGACACCCGCCCCGCCGGTGGGGTATCTTGCGGGCACTTTCCCGAGCCTATCCGGCACTCCCGATCCAGCCCATGACCGAACCGCAGCGGCGCAGCCTGATGGACACGCACGCCACCGAGCGGGCGCTGTCGCGGATGGCGGGCGAGGTGGTGCGGCTCGCGGGCGGGGCCGAGACGCTGATCCTCGTGGGCATTCACCGGCGAGGCGTGCAGCTCGCCGAGAGGATGGCCGCCGAGATCCGCGCGACCGGCGCGACGGTCGCCACCGGGACGCTGGACATCACCCTCTACCGCGACGACCTGATGACCGTCGGCCCGCGTCCTGTGGTGGGACCCACGAAGCTGCCGACGCTGGGGATCGACGGGCGCATCGTGGCCATCGTGGACGACGTGCTGTACACGGGGCGCACGGTGAGGGCAGCGCTGGACGAGCTGGCGGACTTCGGACGGCCGCGGAGGACGCTGCTGGCCGTGCTGGTGGACCGCGGCGGGCGCGAGCTCCCCATCCAGCCGGATGTGGTGGGGTTCACGGCCGAGGTGCCGGAGGGCGGGCGCGTGGAGGTGCTGGTGCCGGAGATCGACGGGAGCCTGGGCGTAGAGCTGGTGGAGGCCTGATGGCGCACGCCCACGCTCCATACCTGGGCAAGGACCTGCTGGGGCTGGAAGAGCTGAGCCGCGAGCAGATCACCGCGCTCCTCGACACGGCGGAGGCGTTCAAGGAGATCAGCAACCGGCCCATCAAAAAGGTGCCGGTGCTGCGCGGCAAGACCATCGTCAACGCCTTCTTCGAGAACTCCACCCGCACGCGCATCTCCTTCGAGTTCGCCCAGAAGCGTCTCTCGGCCGACACGGTGAACATCTCCAGCACCGGCTCCTCGGTGGCCAAGGGCGAGACGCTGGTGGACACGGCGCGCAACCTGGAGGCGATGAACATTGACATGGTCGTCATCCGCCACGGCGCCAGCGGGTCGGCGAAGTTCCTGGCGGAGCGCATCAAGTCGAACGTCATCAACGCCGGCGACGGCAAGCACGAGCACCCCACGCAGGGGTTGCTGGACCTCCTCACCATCCGCGACCACCGGGGTCCGCTGGAGGGGCTCCGCGTGTGCATCTGCGGCGACGTGCTGCACTCGCGCGTGGCCCGCTCCAACATCCACGGCCTGCGGAAGATGGGCGCCGAGGTGGGCGTGTGCGGCCCCAAGACCCTCCTCCCCGCCGACGTGCAGACGCTGGGCGTCACCGTCTTCCGGCGCATCGAGGAGGCGATCGAGTGGGCGGACGTCCTCAACGTGCTGCGGCTGCAGCTGGAGCGGATGACGGGCGGCTTCATCCCCAGCCTTCGCGAGTACAACCGTGTGTTCGGCGTCACGCGCGAGCGGGTGGAGCGTGCCCCGCGCGAGATCCTCATCCTGCACCCCGGCCCCATGAACCGCGGCGTGGAGATCGACAGTGACGTGGCGGACGGGCCGCAGTCGGTGATCCTGCAGCAGGTGACCAACGGCGTGGCCGTGCGCATGGCCGTCCTCTACCTGCTCTCCGGCGGCGCGCCGGAACGGGCCGAGGCGGCGAAGACGGGAGGCGAGGCGTGACGGCGATGCTGATTCGCGGCGGGCGCGTGGTGGACCCGTCGCAGGGGATGGACGCGGTGCTGGACGTGCTGCTGGCCGAAGGCCGCGTGGCGCGGGTTGGCGAGCGGATCGATGCTCCCGAGGGCGCGGAGACGGTCGATGCCACGGGTCTGATCGTGGCGCCGGGGCTGATCGACGTGCACGTGCACCTGCGGGAGCCGGGGCAGGAGCACAAGGAGACGATCCGAAGCGGGGCGCGCGCGGCGGCGGCGGGGGGCTTCACCGCCGTGGTCGCCATGCCCAACACCGATCCGCCCATCGACTCGCCGGCCGCGGTCGGCTTCGTGCGCGCGGCGGGGATGCGGGCGGACGGCGCGCGCGTCTACCCCAGCGGGTGCATCACGATGGGCCAGGCGGGGGAGCAGCTCACCGAGTTCGGCGAGCTGATCGGCGCGGGGGCGGTGTGCGTCACCGATGACGGGCGCCCGGTGAGCAGCGCGGGGATGATGCGGATGGCGCTGGAGTACGCGCAGACCTTCGACCTCCCCGTCGCGGTACACGCGGAGGAGCTGACGCTCTCGCGCGGCGGGTCCATGAACGAGGGAATCATCGCCACGCGGCTGGGGCTCACGGGCATCCCCAACGCGAGCGAGGACGTGATGATCGCGCGCGACCTGATGCTGGCGGAGCTCACGGGCGGGCGCCTGCACATCCAGCACATCGCCACGCGCGGCGGGGTGGAGCTGATCCGGGCGGCAAAGGAGCGCGGGGTGCGCGTGACGGCCGAGGGGTCGCCGCACCACTTCACGCTGACCGACGAGGCGGTCGATTCGTACCGCACCAACGCCAAGATGAACCCGCCCCTCCGCTCCGAGGCCGACCGCGACGCCGTGCGCCAGGGCGTGCGCGACGGCACCCTCGACGTGATCGCCACCGACCACGCGCCGCACCATTACGACGAAAAGGAGCAGGCCTTCGAGGACGCTCCCAACGGCATCGTCGGGCTGGAGACGGCGCTGGGGCTCGCCTTCACCGAGCTGGTGGAGACGGGGCTGATCGACCTGCCGACGCTGATCGAGCGGATGAGCTGCCAGCCGGCGCGCGCCCTCTCGCTGCCCGGCGGCACGCTGCGCGACGGGAGCCCGGCGGACGTGACGATCTTCGACCCGCGCGTGGAGTGGACGGTGGACCCGGAGAGCTTCCTGTCGAAGAGCCGCAACACCCCCTTCGCCGGCCGCGTCCTCCGCTGCCGCGCGGTGCGGACGGTCGTGGGCGGCGCAACCGTGTGGAGCGCGTGATGAGCATCGCCTTCCCCCGCGCCGCGGCCGTGCGCGTGGACCCGCGCGCCTTCTGCGGCCCCGCGTTCCCCTGGCCGCTGGTGCGCGACCTGGCGGACGGGCGCGACGTGACGGCGTGCTACCTGGTGCACGAGAAGCAGCGCAAGGAGACCAAGAGCGCCAAGCCCTACCTGCACCTCGTGCTGGGCGACCGCACCGGGACCATCGAGGCCAAGGTGTGGGACGATGCCGACCGCCTGGACCGCGCCTTCGACGCGGACGACGTGATCGGCGTCCGCGGCAAGACGAGCACGTACAACGATAAACTCCAGCTCACCGTCACCTGGGCGGAGACGCTGGAGGTGGTGGAGGACGACCTGGAGTTCTTCATCCCGTGCAGCCCCCGCGACCGCGGCGAGATGGCGCGCGAGCTGGACCTCCTGGTCAACTCCGTGGGCGACCCCGCGCTGCGCACCCTGCTGACGCGCTGCGTGGGGAAGGGGACGGCGCTGGGGAAGCAGTTCCGCATCCACCCCGCCGCCAAGCGCAACCACCACGCGTACCTGGGCGGCCTGCTGGAGCACTCGATCTCGGTGGCCAAGGCGTGCGACCGGATGTGCTCGCACTACCTCAACCAGGGCGCGCGGCTGGACCGCGACCTGCTGGTAACGGGCGCCATCCTGCACGACATCGGCAAGGTGCGCGAGCTGGCGGCGCGGCGCACCTTTTCGTACACCGACGAGGGGCAGCTCCTGGGGCACATCCTCATCGGCCTGCAGATCGTCACGCGCGAGGCGGAGGCGATCCCCGCCATCCGGCCGGACAAGCTTCTCCACCTGCAGCACCTCATCGCCAGCCACCAGGGACGGCTGGAGTGGGCATCGCCCAAGGAGCCGCAGACGCTGGAGGCGATGATCCTGCACATGGCCGACGACCTGGACGCCAAGATGAACCCCGCCATGGCGGCCCTCGCGGCCGTGGACGACGGCGGATGGACCGCGTACGACCGCAGCATGGGGCGCTCCCTCTTCCAGCCCCCTGCCTTCCCCGCGACCTCGCAGGTGGAGCCGGTGCCGGCCGCCGAGGTGGTGGGAGTGGTCCTGGACATGTTCCGCGGCTGATGGCGGCCGCGTTCAACTTCCCGAGAGGTTCCGCATGACCGATCTCAACTCCGCAGGCGCGCCGTCCCCCGTCCACGACCTGGTGCGGCAGCGCGACCAGCTTCGCGCGTGGATCGCCAAGCTGGACGAGGTGTCGCAGGGCGCGCCCAGCCGCGTGGCCGAGCGCATCCGCCAGGACTACGGCGACCGCCTCGCCCGCGTGACCGCCGATCTCGGGCAGCACCGCGAGGAGATCGGGCGCAACCTGGAGTCGATGCGCGCCGAGCTGCGCGCCGCCGAGGAGCGCCACACCCAGGCTTCCGAGGCGCTGGAGGAGGCGCGCCTCCGCAACCTGATCGGCGAGCTGGACGGCGCGAGCTGGGATGCGCAGCGCGAGCGCCTCGAATCCGAGGTCTCCGCCGCCGAGTCCGAGTCCCGCCGCATCGGCGTCGAGGTAGAGCGACTTTCCGCCCTTGCCGGCGACGTCGGCGGCGATACGACGGACGCCCGCACCGCCTTCGCCTCCGCCGCCGAGGAACCCGCGGACCGCGCCCCGACGGCGGAGCCCGCCGCTTCGCAGGCTGCTACCGAGTCCGTCGAAGGAACCGGCTGGGGTCACGAGATCTCCCTCGACGAGCCGAGCGCACCCGCGCAGCCCGACCCCTCGGCCGCCGAGGAGGCGTCGGCGGCGAGCTGGGATCCGTTCGTCAGCGAGTTCGGCGGCGCGCCCGCGACGCCGCGGTCGGACGTCGGCGGCGGTGACGTCCCCTGGCTGGACTCTCCCGAGCGCACCGAGGAGGCCTGGACCCCCGCCGCCCCCGGCGACGACGGGCTGGAGTTCCTGAACGACCTCGGCGCCTCCGCTCCCGAGTCCGCCTCGAAGAGCGACCTGGCGGAGGACGATCTCGCGTTCCTGGAGGAGCTGGACCGCGCGATCTCGGGCTCGCCCGCCACGAGTCGCCCCGCCACGCCGCCCCCGGCCCCCGGCACGCCCGCCGCCCGCCACTCGCCCGCGCCCGGCAGCAGCGGCGGGCCGCTGCTGTGCAAGGAGTGCGGGGCGATCAATGAGCCGCATTCCTGGTACTGCGAGATCTGCGGGTCGGAGTTGTAACAACAAGGGCCCCCTCCCCCGCTCGTTCCTCGCGGCCCCTCCCCCAAAACAGCCTGGGGGAGGGGCGTCTTGCATGGGTCTATGCCGGGGTGCGGGGGACGGCGCGCGGGCGGGCACGGGCAGCCACGTGGGGCGGCCCCTACGTGGTTGTGGTGCCGTGGGCGGGGATCAGGGTGGCGGCAAGGGAGGGCAGACACGCAGGTCTGCCCCTACCGAGAATCGGCGTGCAGTGCGGGCGAAGGAGCGGCGGCGGGCACGGGCGCGATAAATCGCGCCCCTACGGGGCATCGGCGTTGCGCGTAGTTCCGCCCCCTCTCTCGATAACGGCGAGGGCGCAGCCCTCTCCCGTTATCGGGAGAGGGGGCAGCGAGGAACGAGCGGGGGTGAGGGCCCTGCGGCACGCAGAAGCCCGCCGACGGGATCGTCGGCGGGCTTCTTTCGTCATCGGCGAACGGAGAAGCTGGGCTAGGCGGCCAGCTTGCTCAGGCGCGCCAGGATGCGCGACTTCGCGCGGGCGGCCTTGTTCGGGTGGATGATCCGCTTGTGGGCGGCACGATCCAGCAGCGAGGCAGCCTCGCGGAACGCTTCGCTGCCGGTGTCGGCAGTGTCGGCGGCGCGGACCTTCTTCAGGGCAGTGCGAAGCTTGGAGCGGAACGCGCGGTTACGCTCGTTGCGGAGCGCGCTGGTCCGCATCCTCTTCTCGGCGGACTTGACGTTGGGCAAAGCTGGCCTCCAGCAGATCGGCGCCGAGGCGCCACTCGATGGTGTTCGCGGAAAAATTCCCGGGAAAACGGAAGCCGAAAAGATACCCACGGCCGCCCCGCGTGTCAACCCGCGCCCCGTGTTCACCTTCTTTGACAAGGATATGGCACCCCGCTAGCTTGCGCCCATGGAGAACACGCTCAACACTCTGCTGCTCTACCTCCCGGTTCTCTGTCTCGCCTTCACCGTCCACGAGTTCGGCCACGCCTGGGTCGCGCTCAGGCAGGGCGACGATACGGCGGCGAGGCTGGGGCGCGTCACGCTCGATCCGCGCTCGCACATCGATCCCATCGGGAGCCTGCTCTTTCCCGCGCTCGCCACGCTGGGGGGCGGCATCCCGCTGCTGGGATGGGCGAAGCCGGTGCCCGTGGACGTGCGCAAGCTGCGCAACTACCGCACGGGCGACATCCTGGTGTCGCTTGCCGGCGTGTTCATGAACTTCGTGCTGGTGGTGCTCTTCACCGTTTCGCTCGCGGTGTTCTTCGCGGTCGTGGGCGGCATCCCCAACGAAGGGACCGTCGCCCACACGGTGCTGAGATTCATCGAGGCCGGCATTCAGGTAAATCTCGGGCTGATCTTCTTCAACATCCTCCCGATCCCGCCGCTGGACGGTTCCAAGGTGCTGTACCACTTCCTGCCCCCGGGCGCGCGCGAGTCGTACCGGCAGCTCGACCAGTACGGGTTCCTGATCCTGTGGGGGCTTCTGCTCACGGGGACGCTGGACTTCCTCTGGCCCGTGGTCGGCCGGATCGAGGGGGTCTTCTGGGGCCTGGCGTCGCTGGCGGCATGACGGCGACGGCGGAGGCGGCGGTCCGGGGTCCGTTCGAGATCGACCTGGAGCGCTTCTCCGGGCCGCTGGACCTGCTGCTGCACCTGATCCGCAACCAGGACGTCGACATCTTCGACATCCCCATCGCGCGGATCACGCAGCAGTTCCTGGACGCCATCCGCACGCTGGAAAGGTGGGAGCTGGAGAGGGCGGGGGAGTTCCTGGAGATGGCGGCGACGCTGGTGAGGATCAAGGCGCAGATGCTCTTCCCCCGCCGTCCGGACGACGAGGAGGGGGAGGACCCCCGCGCCGACCTGGTGCGGCGCCTGCTGGAGTACGAGCACTTCCGCGAGGCCGCGCGCCTCCTGGAGCAGGCCGAGCGCGACCGCAGCCGCCTCTTCGCCCGCGGCTTCGTGGAGGTGCGCCCGGCGCCGCGTCTGGCCGACCTGCCGCTGGACACGTCGTGGGACGAGGTGTGGAGCGCCGCCATCAGCATGGCCGAGAGGCTGGGCGCGGACGAGCCGGTGCACACCGTGCGCGGCCGCGACGTGAAGATCGAGGACAAGATGGACGAGATCGCCGCCGCCCTCCACCACGCGCGCCGCGTGGAGTTCGCGCAGCTGGTCATGCCATGGGGTACGCGCATCCACGCCGTCGCGTCGCTGCTGGCGTGCCTGGAGATGGCGAAGCGGTCGATGGTGCGCGTGCGCCAGGCGGCGCCCTTTGCGTCGCTCTGGATCTACCGGAGCCGACCGCGGGAAGGGTAGCGTGAGGGCGAGCCGCATCGTGGAAGCGCTCCTCTTCGCCAGCGAGTCGCCGCTGAGCGCGGCGGAGCTGGCGCGGGCGGACGAGGAGCTGGACGAGGAGCGGGTGGAGGCGGCCGTCGCCGAGCTGCGGGCGGAGTACGACCGGCACGAGCGCGCCTTCACCGTCTTCGAGGTGGGCGGCGGATTCCAGCTCCTCACGCGCCCCGAGTACGCGCCGGTGCTGGAGCGGTTCGACTCGGTGCCGGCCACGCACCGCCTCAGCGGCCCGGCGCTGGAGACGCTCGCCATCATCGCGTACCGCCAGCCGGTAGGGCGCGCGGAGGTGGAGGAGATCCGCGGGGTGGGCGCGGGCGGCGTGCTGAAGACGCTGCAGGAGCGCGGGCTGGTGGACGTGGTGGGGCGCGGCGAAGGGCTGGGCCGTCCCCTGCTGTATGGCACGACGACGTTTTTCCTTCAACACTTCGGGTTCCGCACGCTGGACGACCTTCCGAGACCGGAGGAGCTTCCGGTGGTGCTGGCCCGCCGAGAACCTGGAGCTGGTCCCGATGCCGAAGCCCCCCCGGGGTGAGCGCCCCCCGCAGGAGAGCGGCGAGCCCGTACGCCTGCAGGCCTACCTGGCCCGCTCCGGTGTGGCCAGCCGCCGCGCCTGCGAAGAGCTGATCGCGCAGGGGCGCGTGTCCGTGAACGGCCACCAGGTGACGACGCCCGGCACCAAGGTGCGTCCGGGGCAGGATCGCGTGACGGTGGACGGCGAGGCGGTGGCCCTGGAGGAGACGGTGTGGCTGGCGCTGCACAAGCCCAAGGGCTACGTCACCAGCCGCCACGACAACTTCGGCCGCCGCACCATCTACGACCTGCTGCCGGAGAAGTACCACTCGCTCTTCCACGTGGGCCGGCTGGACCGCGACAGCGAGGGGCTCCTGCTGCTCACCAACGACGGCGACACCTCCAACCGGCTGCTGCACCCCTCGTTCGGCACCACCAAGGAGTACCTGGTGGACGTGGAGGGAAAGCTGACGAACCACGAGATGGAGCGGCTGCTGGAGGGCGTGGAGCTCGAAGAAGGGTTGGCCAGGGCGGAGGAGGTGCAGCGCCTTCACCCGGTGGACGTGGACGTCTTTCGCGTGCGCGTGGTGCTGCGCGAAGGGAAGAAGCGCGAGATCCGCCGTATGATGGAAGCCATCGAGCACCCGGTGCGCCGGCTCACGCGGCGGCGCTTCGGGCCGGTGGAGCTGGGCGAGCTTCCATCCGGCAAGTGGCGCGTCATCGCTCCCAGCGAGCTGAGCGCGCTCGGCAAGGAAGGGAAGCGCCCGCCCCGCAAGCGCGTCCGGCCCGAGCGGCAGGATTCCGAGGAGTAGGCTGACGTCGTAACTGCATGGCTCACGCGAAGGCGCAAAGACGCGAAGAAAAAGTAGAAAGGTGGCTTCAGGACTTTCTCCGTAGTTCTTCTTTGCGTCTTCGCGCCTTTGCGTGAGACCTGTTTTCTTTCATCCGCTATTTCGTCATAGAATGGACATCAAGGGTTCGCGCATCCTGATTCTGGGCGGCTCGGGGCTGGTGGGGCTCGCGGCGGCACGGGAGCTTCTGCTGCACCAGCCTGCGGTGGTGGTGATCGCCGCGCTCACGGAGGGGGAGGCGAGGGAGGGGGTGGAGCTGCTGCGCCCCGAAGCCGGCGGCACCGAGCTGCTGGCGGAATGGGGGAACCTGTTCGTCCCCGCCGCGCTCAAGGATGCCGCGCGCGACACGCTGCTGAACGACGCGGACGCGCGCGGGCAGGTGCTGGACGGGCTCTACGGCTCGCTCGGCGGCGATGCGGTGCGGGCCAACGCGCTGGGCGACCTGATCTTCCGCCACCGGCCGGAGATTGTGATCGACTGCGTGAACACCGCCACAGGGTTCGCGTACCAGAACGTCTTCCAGAGCGCCACTGGCCTGCGTGCCGCCGCCCGCCGCGAGGAGGTGAGCGGCGAGCTCGTGGAGCGCCACCTCCTCACGCTCTACCTTCCCAACCTGATCCACCACGTCTACGTCGCGCTCAACGCGATGATGGAGGTCGGGACGCGCGCGTACCTCAAGGTGGGGACGGCGGGGACTGGCGGGATGGGGCTCAACATCCCCTTCACGCACTCCGAGGACCGTCCGTCGCGCCAGCTCCTCGCCAAGAGCGCGGTGGCGGGGGCGCACACGCTCCTCCTTTACCTGATGGCGCGCACGCCGGGAGCTCCGGCGGTCAAGGAGATCAAGCCCACCGCCGCCATCTCGTGGAAGCGCATCGGCTTCGGCGAGGTGATGAAGGGCCGGAAGCCGATCCAGCGCATCGATGCGGCGGGGCCGGTGGCGCTGGAGGGGTTCGAGGGCGCGGGCGATGCGTGGAAGGAAACCGGGGAGACGCTGGACGGCGTCTTCCTGGACGCGGGGGAGAACGGGCTGTTCAGCCCCGGCGAGTTCGAGGCGCTCACGGCGCTGGGACTGATGGAGTTCATCACCCCCGAGGAGATCGCGCGCGACGTGGTGTGGGAGATCCAGGGGCGCCCCAGCGGGCACGACGTCGTTGCGGCGCTCGATGCCGCCACCAGCGGGCCGACGTACCGCGCGGGCGTCCTGCGCACGGCCGCGCTGGCGCACATGGACGCGCTGGAGGAGGAGAGCGGGAGCCACGCCGTCGCCTACGAGATGCTGGGGCCTCCCCGGCTCGCCAAGCTGCTCTTCGAGGGCGAGATCCTGCGGCGGCTCGCGGAAGGCAGCCTGGACCGCGCGGCGGAGCTGGAGCCGGATGAGATCGCGGCGCGCGCCGGGCGGCTGCTGGACGAGGACCCCGACCTGCGCACCCGCATCCTCTCCATCGGCCTCCCCATCCTGCTGGCGGACGGGGAGCGCGTGCTGCGCGGGCGCGACGTCAAGGTCGGGCTGGGGGATCGCGGGCCGGAAGCGGCTGCACGGAGCGGGTGGGTGGACCTGAGGGCGGCCAACTGGACGATCTGGCAGCGGAGGGTGAGCGAGGTGCTGCGGCGTCTGGACTCCCACTCCGGCGCCGAGGGCGGGTCGCGGTGGGACATGGAGCCCTGGCAGCGGGAGCGGCGCATCCGCCCCGGTGCCCTGGCCGCGTGGATCTTCCGGTACGAGGACGAAGGCGAGCGCATCAAACGCTAGAAACCCGCGCCCGGGGGGAACGTGCACGGCAACAAGAGCGGTTCCGCGCTGCTCGTGGAGCTCGCCCGGGGGTTCGCCCTCAGCGAGTTCTACCCCCTCAAGCACCCCACGCTGGTGCAGGGGATCCTCAAGCTGGACGCGGCCCTCCAGGCTCGCGAGGACGACACGCGCATCGACGTCAACCCCACCTGCCTGGTGCTGGCGGGTGAGCCGACGCCGCGCCGCTCGCCGCACGTGGAGCGCTTCGCCGCGCGGCTCGACGAGCACGGCGTGCGCTCGCTCGTGCTGCGCCGCGACATGGGGATCGAGGCGGTGGGGCGTTTCCTCTCCGCCTGCACCCTGCCGCCCCGGGTGGCCCGCGCTGTGGGCGGCATCGCGGCGGCGCTGGCGGCGGCGGGCGCGGCTCGCGTGTCCGTGAACGGCGACTGGATCCAGCCGCAGTCCGCGCAGGCGACCGCCTCCGGGGCGCGCGCCGACGGGATTTCGCTGTGGAGCGCGCAGGACATGTACGAGCAGGTGCAGCTCTCCGCGCAGCGCGTGGCGACGGAGGACACGGCCGAGCTGCGCCGCATGCTGCACGAGGGGAACGACAGCCAGCGGGTGGAGGCGCTCCAGCGGCTGGAGCTCGTGGCGCAGTACTACATGCAAAAAGACGAGATGGACCGCGCCATCGTCGTCCTCGACGAGCTGCGGGGTGACGCGGAGCAGCTCCATGGCCGCAACCCCGCCACCCGGGGCGCGGTGATGCTGGCCATGCACCGCATCGCCGATCCCACCATCGTCGACGAGCTGGTTCGGCGCCTGGGGCGCACCCGCTCCGACGAGGAGCGCACCGCCCTTCGCTCCACCCTGCTGCACCTGGGCGCAGAGGCGGTGTCGCCGCTGGTGCGCGAGCTGACGGCGGCGAGCGACCTCTCGGCGCGGCGCGCGTACCGCGACACGCTGGTGGCGCTGGACGCGGTGGGCGTGCCGCTGCTGGAGGACATGATCGGCGACCAGCGCTGGTTCGTGGTGCGCAACATGGTCGGCATCCTGGGCGAGATCCGCAGCGCGGACGCGGCGGAGCACTTCGCGCGGACCATCCACCACGCCGACGCCCGCGTGCGGCGCGAGACGATCCTGGCGCTCACCAAGTACGGCGACGAGCAGGCGGTGCCGCTCCTCGTCAAGGCGCTCACCGACCGCGAAGCCTCCCTGCGCGCGGCGGCGGCGCTGGGGCTGGGCCTCACCAAGTCGCAATCCGCCGTCGCCCCCCTCCTCGAACGCCTCGCCGCCGAGACGGACGCGGAGGCGCTGGTCGAGATGCTCCGCGCGCTGGGCCGCATCGGCAACCCGCGCGTGATCCCGGCGCTGGCGGAGCGCGCGGGTGCCGGCGGCTTCTTCTCCCGCACCCCCCCGGCGGTGCGCATCGAGGCCGTTCGCGCCCTCGGCGAGATCGGCGGCGACGCGGCCCGCGCGGTCCTCCAGCCCCTCCTCCGCGACCGCAACGGCGAAGTCCGCGACGCCGTCTTCAAGGCCCTCTCGCCCACGATGGCGTGAACAGAAACGGCCGTCTCACGCAAGGCGCGAAGACGCGAAGAACAATAAAGGAAATGCCGTTTTTCGCCTGCTGCAGATCCTGGAGCACTTAGTTCTGAGTGTCCGCCTTCGCTACGCGGTAACGAGTTCCTCCGGGTGTGATGCCGATGCTGGCTCGACCACCGCACCGAGCGGTGCGTCAGCGGGGCCGTTGTCTTGGGTGATTTCCCCGTTGGTTTGGGTGGGAGAAGGGTGAGCCCCAGAGACAACACATTTGCCAATCGATCTGCCGGCACTTCCACGAATACGGGGTCCACGTTGTCGACGGGGCGCATGCCTCAACGGAACAGGTCGCGGTCTAGTTGCTCCAAATACTTGCGCCTATCCGCCGCGTCTTGATCCCGAATCTTGTCCAGGGAAGCGGCGCCCCGAGGTGGAGGGTCAATCCCGCGCCAGAGACTCAAACCCTGCAAGGGCGATGCTTTACGAGCACAATTGCGAGGCGCTCTTGGGCACCGCCGCCGCGAGTAGACTATAACTCTCGCAGGGCTACGCGGACCAGCGCGCGTCAAGCGTGCATTGGGAGCTCGGCGGCGCGGCGCACGTATCCCTTGCGCCGCCGTCTGGTCAGCGCTAATCGTAAAAGGCCCGTCCCCTTAAGATCGTCTCGGTCGTCATCCGTGGATGAGGAACGTCGCTGATCCACCGATCGCATCGAACTCGCGAGCCCACCCCAGTGTCCCAACCCACCAGCAGCAGTTCAGACTCAGTCAGGAACTCGCTCCTAGCCCCGCTTTGACCGCAGTAGCGGTTAACCGCGCGATAGACACGTAACGGCGCTTCGGTCGATGTCAGTCCACATACAGACGGGATGATACACACGAGGTTTTGACCACTCCGTGAAGCCAAGTGACGACCGCAGGTCCCCCGCTAGATGGTACCAACTCGTAGTTGTAATCTACACAACCTCGTAAAGGCCCGCGCAATGTATACGACCGTAGCACGTATGGCACGCAAGCTAGTTCCGCTCTGCGCGTTGATTGTCATCCCGGATCAAGCGCAGGCGCAGTTCCAACGAATTACTTCACAGCCGTCGCCTCTGGAGTCGGCGCTCGAGAACCGTCTTGGCGTGTTCCGAGCCGACTGCAAGCTCAAATGGCGTAGTAATACCTCGGATGATCAGAAGCTTTCATCCATCCCAGTTGTGGTCCGACGACGCATCAAGCTTGACCAGCCGATCAACGAGAGTTGGAGGGATGTCGGTGCGCGGGCGCTGTTTACGTATATTTTCGAGTCGAACAACCTGCAGCCCGGCATCCGTCGTCCCGAACGGGAGTTGCCCGTGCAGTTGGTCGGGCTCTCGGACGCCCCCGAGCCGGACAGCGTGCAGACCAGCAACATCTACTCGCAAACGTGCATCAGTCTCGCCAAGGCAGCACTAAGCGGGGACCTCCGAGCAATCCCGATTGCCACCATTCAGATGGCCGCCAGCCGTCAGGATACCGTGAGTGGGGCCGTGGTTCTGGCTCAGGGACGCTTCAAGTCCCCGCTGTTTTCGAACCTCGGCGCGCCAGGTGCACAGGGGCTCGCATCGCACCTTGCGCTGTGGGAGCACTACCGTGGCCCAGGACGAGCGCTGTTCAACCGACAGCAGCCTGCCCTCCACTACATTACTACCTTCACAGGCGTCGTGTTCTTCGAGCAGACAGCAAGCGGCAGCGGCAGTACCGGATCCGGGTCGGCGCGGGCAGGCGGGAGTTGGGTAGCGGGAAGCCTCAACGCGGATGCCGAACTCTCGGTTCAGCGATCAAGCGAGATGAGATCGCGCACGTTCGACACATTCATCCATGTTAATCGAGAGGGTCTTCCAATCGCCACATGGGACACTCTTCCGAGCCCTCGTGCGATTTCGTTGCGTGTCCGGAACCTCCAACCCACGCCTTACGGCACGGACCCGAAAGTGGTGCGTGGAGTCCCCGCGAGAGTGGAACGCCAGATTGAGGGGATACCCTCCGATTTGTGCAACAACAGCCGGTGGCGTCTTCGGGCATCTGATACTCGCGTTCACTCCGGGCATGTGGAAGCCCGTGCTCGAACCTGTGTGTTCCGAGTTTCGTTCACGACCAACGTAGATTCCGCGAAATACACCCTCCCGTACTCCTTCGTGGAAAATACACCAATCGGCAACGACACCCTGATCGTGCCCCTCACCGCTGCGCTCTCCCGAACGCCGCATCCAATTCCCCGCCCGGGTCCCGAAATGCAGCGCGTCGCCCCGGCACAACATAATGTGATAAACAGGCGAACATTCGCCCAATGGACCGTTCCGGTCGAGTTCACTGACGCCGATGCGCCGGTAAACTTTGCAGTTAGTGCGGGTGATGGCGTGGCGGAACTCCGGTGCCAGAGTTCCGGCAACGCCTCGATTGCCGCAGTCTTCAAATCCGCCGATGCGACGCAGCGGGTGTACACATATGAGGTCACGCGCACGCTCACCCCGGCACAAGCTTTCTCTCAAGCTTCCGGTGACTACGATGTATGTGACATGATCCTGACGGTGCAGGTACCGATCGTGAACCAAACGGATCCTGCCGAGAAGGTTTTCACGATTAAGGATGTCATTCTCCCACGTGTGGTCCCGGCGCCCACCGCGCCCGCGACGCCGACAGTGCTTGGTACAGCCGCAGGAAACCCGTAGAGCAAACCAGTGAGTTTCGCGGAACGTGATCTGCCGGGGTGAAGCGGGGACAGAGATGACTGTGTCTCTGTGTGAGCCCGCAGTTGCAGTTCTTCGCGCCTTTGCATCTTTGCGTGAGATCGTAGTTTGTCGGCCCGGCACGAGATTTCCTCGTGTCGGGCCGGTTGGTATTCGACCCCTGAAGAACGGACCGGATGAGCATCCCTTCGCCGTACGCGCCCGCGGAGATCCCGCGCGCCGAGTTCCTGGACCGCGTCGTGGAAGAGGTGCACCGCCGCGTCGTGGGCCAGCAGTACATGATCGAGCGGCTCCTGATCGGGCTGCTCACGGGGGGGCACGTCCTCTTCGAAGGGCTCCCCGGCCTCGCCAAGACGCTCGCCGTGCGCACGCTCGCGGAGACGATCCACGCCTCGTTCCAGCGCATCCAGTTCACCCCCGACCTCCTTCCCGCCGACGTGGTGGGGACGACGATCTACAACAATCGCACGGGGGAGTTCGTGCCGCACCGCGGGCCGATCTTCGCCAACATCGTGCTGGCCGACGAGGTGAACCGCGCCCCCGCCAAGGTGCAGGCCGCGCTGCTGGAGGCGATGCAGGAGCGCCAGGTGACCATCGGCGGCGAGACGCACCCGCTGCCGCAGCCGTTCCTGGTGCTCGCCACGCAGAACCCCATCGAGCAGACCGGCACCTACCCCCTCCCCGAGGCGCAGGTCGACCGCTTCATGCTCAAGGTGCGCGTGGGCTACCCCACCCGCGACGAGGAGCGCGAGATCCTGCGGCGTGGGGCGGGCGTGGGCGAGGAGCCGGTGCGGCGCGTGGCCGGCCCGGAGGAGATCCTGGCCGCGCGGCGCGTGGTGGCGGGGCTCTACCTGGACGAAAAGATCGCCGACTACATCCTGGACCTGGTGGGCGCCACCCGCGACCCGCGCAGCCACGGCGCCGCCGAGCTGCAGCCGCTGATCGAGTTCGGCGCATCGCCACGCGCGACGCTGGCGCTGGCGGCCTGCGCGCGCGCCCATGCCTACCTGCGCGGCCGCAACTTCGTGGTGCCGGACGACGTGAAGGCGATCGGTCCCGACGTGCTGCGCCACCGCGTGGTGCTGACGTACGAGGCCGAGGCGGAGGAGGTGACTTCGGAGGACGTGGTGAAACGCATCTTCGAAGTCGTGCGCGTGCCCTGATGGGGCTGCTGGACCTTTTCCGGCGGCGCCCCAGCCCGCCCGCCCTTCCGCCCCCCGCTCCGCTCCAGGAGATCCTCCGCCAGGTGCGGCGGGTGGAGCTGCGCACGCGCGGGCTGGTGACCTCGAGGTTCAGCGGCGAGTACCATTCCGTGTTCAAGGGGCAGGGGATCGAGTTCGTGGAGGTGCGCGAGTACCTCCCTGGCGACGACGTGCGCACGATCGACTGGAACGTCTCCGCGCGCACGGGCGGCGTCTTCGTCAAGAAGTACGTGGAGGAGCGCGAGCTGACAGTGCTCCTCGCCGTCGACCTTTCCGGATCGCAGCGGTGGGGGACGCGGGCGCGCTTCAAGAGCGAGATGGTGGTGGAGGCCGCCGCCACGCTGGCGATGTCCGCCGTGCGCAACAACGACCGCGTGGGGCTCCTCGTCTTCACCGACCGCGTGGAGCTCTTCGTGCCCCCGCGAAAGGGGAGGCGCCACGTGATGCGCATCCTGCGCGACCTGATCGCCTTCCGGCCGACGGGGCGGGGGACGGACCTGGCGGCGTCGATCGGCTACGCGACGCGGCTGCTGCGCTCGCGCTCCATCGTCTTCGTGGTCTCGGATTTCGTCGTCGGCCCCGCGCTGGCCGATGTGGATCGCGCCTTCACGGCCGCATCCGCGCGCCACGACGTCATCCCCGTCGTCCTGACCGACCCCGCGGACGACGAGCTTCCCGACGCCGGACTCCTGCGCGTGCGCGATCCGGAAACGGGGGCGGAGGTGATCGTGGACACCAGCTCTGACGAGATCCGCCAGCGCTACCGCGAGGCCGTCCGCGATGAGCGCATGGCGATGCGGCGCATCTTCCGGCGCCTGGGGATGGAGGAGATCGCGCTGGCGACGAACGAGCCGACCTCCAACGCGGTGCTCTCCTTCTTCCGGCGCCGCGAGCGGAGGCTGCGGCAGTGACGCGGTGGATGACGCTCGTGTTGTGCGCGCTCGCCACGCCCGCCGCCACGCAGGCGAAGCGCGTGCTGACCGTGGGCGACCGCATCGTTTCGGTCGTGGAGATCGCGATTCCGGCGGGCTCGCGGCTGGAAGTGAGCTTCCCCAACGCCGACTCCTCGCGCGTGCAGGCGATCGGACGGCTGAAAATCGAGCCGGGCGCGCGCGTCACGGCCACACTGGTTGCGTGGACGCCCGGCCCCGCGACGGGGGTGGCGGCGCGCGGACGGATCATCGCGGCCGATGGCTCGGTGCGCACGGTCCCGCTCCGCTTCGGGGTGCCGGCCGTGCAGTCCGTCCTTCCGAAAGACACGGCGGGGCTCCAGCCGAAGGGGCCCAAGGACGTGATCGGGCCCGACCGGCGCATCGACTGGCGGCTCGCGGCGGCGGGCGCGGCGCTCCTGGCGTGGCTCCTCGTGCTCCTCTACTGGCTGCGCCGCCGTAGGCTCCGGCCGCGTCCCGAGCCCATCGTCGCGCCGACGGACGCGCGCGAGCAGGCGCTGGAGGCGCTGGAGGCGGCGCGCGTGTCGGGACTGGCGGAGCGCGGCGACGGGCGCGCCTTCTACACGCTCGTGGCCGATGCGCTGCGCGGCTTCGCGCACGCGGTGCGCCCGCGCTGGAGCCCGGACCTGACCACGACCGAGCTGGAGCGCCGCATGGAGCGCGACGGCGTCCCCGCGCGCGACCTGGGGCCGCTGCGGAGCGTGCTGCACACGGCCGACCTGGCGAAGTTCGCGCGCTTCCCCGTGCCCGCGGACACGGCGCTGCGGGACTGGGAGGAGGCGCGCAGGTGGGTGGAGTCGTTCGGGCGCGACGCGCGCGCGCCCCGCGAGGAGGAGGCGGCGCGGTGAGCTTCGGCTTCGAGCACCCGTGGGCGTTCGCGCTCCTTCTTCTCCTCCCGCTCTGGGGTTGGTGGGCGGCGAAGAAGCGCGTGCGCCCCGCCGTCACGTTCGCGCGCACGGGCCTCCTGGCGAGCATCGCGCCGCGCAGCGCCCGCGTCTGGTCGTGGCTCCCGGCTGCGATGCGGGCGGTCGCGTTCGTACTGTTGGTCGTCGCGCTGTCCGGCCCGCGCTCCGGCCGCCAGATCGTGGAGAGCGAGTCGGAGGGGATCGGGATCGTGGTGGCGATGGACGTGTCGTCGTCGATGCTGGCGGAGGACTTCCGCCCCGTGAACCGGCTGGGCGCGGCCAAGCGGACGCTGGCGAGCTTCGTCCGCGACCGCGAGAGCGACCGCATCGGGCTGGTGACGTTCGCGGGGGAGGCGCTCACCATGGTGCCGCTGACCACCGACCATTCCATGCTGCTCACCGTCCTCGAAAGCATGCAGGTGGGGCAGCTCGAGGACGGCACCGCGATCGGGCTGGGCCTCGCCGCGGCGGCCAACCGCCTGCGCCGCATCGACGGCTCGCGCGTGGTGATCCTGCTGAGCGACGGCGAGAACAACCGCGGCAACGTCAACCCGCGCGACGCGGCCCGCGCCGCGGCCGCGTACGGCATCCGCGTCTTCACCATCGGCGTGGGCTCCAAGACGCGCGCCCGCATCCCCATCGCGCGCACGCCGGCCGGGCTTCGCTACGGCTTCCTCCCGGTGAGCATCGACGAGCCGCTCCTGCGCGACATCGCGAGCCTCACCGGCGGCCGCTACTTCCGCGCGACCGACGCGCGCGGGCTGCGGCGCATCTACGAAGTCATCGACCAGCTCGTGAGGAGCCCCGTCCGCATCCGCCGCACGGTGGAGTACCGCGAGCTGTACCTCCCCTTCCTGCTGGCGGGTGCGGCACTCTTCCTGTTGGAAGTCCTCTTCCGCGCGACCCGCTGGGGGAGGCTGCCGTGATCCCCGGGCTGACGTTGGCGCATCCGGCGCTGCGGCACCTGATCGCGCTCTTTCCCGTGGTCGCGCTGATCGCGCTGCTGCTGTGGGTGCGCCGCCGCCGCGACGCCGCCGCATCGCTGGGCGACCCCGCGCTGGTGCGCCGCCTGGCTCCCGCGCTGGAGCGGCTTCCGCGGAGGCGGGTGGCGCTGCTGGTGCTCGCCGCGCTCCTTCTGGGCATCGCCGCCGCGGGGCCGACGTGGGGGAACGAGCCGGTGGCCGCCCCGCGCGTGGCGGACGTGGTGCTGATCCTGGACGCGTCCAACTCCATGTTGGTGGAGGACGTGCGTCCGAACCGCCTGGAGCGGCAGCGGGCGCTCGCGCGCGACTTCCTGCAGCGCGTGCAGGGCGCGCGTGTGGCCATCGTCGTCTTCGCGGGGGCGGGTTACGTGGTGGCGCCGCTGACGCGCGACTACGACGCGCTCGACGCGTACCTGGAAGCGCTCGCCCCGGAGATGGTGCCGCAGGGCGGGACCTCGCTCTCGCACGCCATGCGGCAGGGCGCCGCGCTCCTCTTCGGCGGCCCGGGCGAGCAGGCGCGCGGCGGTTTGGTACTGATGAGCGACGGCGACGCGCTGGAGGAGCTGCGCGACGTGGAGCTCGCCGCGACGCTGCTGGGGCGCGCAGGGATCGCGGTGCACGCGGTGGGGATCGGCACCCCGGGCGGCGGGCCGGTTCCGGACGTGGTGCCCGGCACCGGCCGGCGCGAGGGCTACAAGCGCGACCTGGACGGCTCGATCGCGCGCTCCGCCCTGGGCGAGCCGCTCCTGCAGCGCGTCGCCGCCGTCACGCGCGGCAGCTACCGGCCGATCGGCGCGGCGTCGGCGGCGGAGCTGGCTGCGGCGGTGAGCACCGTGCGCCCGGGCGGCCCAAACTGGACGCAGGTGCGGCCGGGGAACCGCTACGAGTGGTTCCTGGGCGCGGCCCTGGCGCTGCTCGCGCTGGACTCGGTGCTGGAGTCGGGGGTGCTGCGCAGGCGGCGGCGTGGCGGGCGTGTGCGCGAGGAGGAGGCGTGACGGCGGCCCTCACCCCCCGGCCCCCTCTCCCGATAACAGGAGAGGGTGCCCCTCTCGTTATCGGGAGAGGGGGGGAACAGGGCCCCCTCCCCCCGACCCGCTCCCCCGCCTGCGGGGGCGCAGGGCGGGGGAGGGGGGGCTTGCTCGTGCTGCTCCTGCTGCTGGGGGCGTGCGCGGAGTCGCCGAATGCGCAGTACAGGCGCGGCGAGGTGCGGCAGGCGGCGGAGGGGTATGCGCGGGCGGTGGAGGGCGGGGATACGTCGCGGGTGGCGCGGTACAACCTGGGGACGGCGCTTCTGCGGCTGCGGCGCTTCGACGAGGCGCGGACGCAGCTGGCGGCGGCGGTTCCCGGCTCGGGGCGGATGCTGGGTGAGCGGGCGCACTACAACCTCGGCAACACGGATCTGGAGCCTGCCTTCAGCGATTCGTCGGAGAACCCTGATCACACGGAACCGCTGCGCCGGGCGATCGCCCAGTACAAGCGCGCGCTCCTCCTGGATCCCACGGACCGCGACGCGAAGTGGAACCTGGAGCTCGCCCAGCGCCTGCTGGGTGACCCGCCGCGCAGCGATGGCGGCGGCGGAGGCGGGGAGGACGAGTCCGGCGGGGGGGAGGACGACCAGGACAAAGGCCCGCCGCAGCCGGCCCCCGGCCCGCCGCAGCCGACGCGCTCCAGCGCGGGCCCCGGCGATCCCAACCTCTCGCGCGGCGAGGCCGAGAGCATCCTCTCCGCCGCCGAGCGCGACGAGCGCGAGCTCCAGCGACGCAAACTGCGCGAAGCCCCTCCCGGCCAGCGCGCCGCACGCGACTGGTAGGCGCCGATGCGCCGCCTTGCTTCGCGCCGACCTGCCCGACCGGCGCTGATGCCCGCGTCCGCACCTCCCCCAGGCAGTTTTGGGGGAGGGGCCGCGAGGAACGAGCGGGGGAGGGGGCGGCTTCGGCTTCTCTTCGCTTGTACCGCACCCCCTCCTCCGCGTACCATCCGTTTCCGATCCCCGACCACGTCCGCACCCGTTTGCATGGCCCACCCCGAAGATCCGGCGCTCCGCCTCACCGGGTCGCTCGCCGCACAGCACTTCCGCTTCCGCTGCGACCGCCGCCTCCGCTGGGAGATGGTGCCGCCGGCGCTGCGCGGCCTCGAGATCCCGAAGGCGAGCGCGCGGCCGGGGATGGGGCTCCTCACGCAGGCGGGGCGGATGTTCGAGCGGCGGAAGCTGGCGCAGCTCGAACGCCGCTTCCCCGGCGCCGTGCTCACCGCCGGGCGCAACGAGCACGGCGATGCAGTCAAGCTCGCATACGACCGCGTGGTCCAGGCGCTGCGCGATCCGGGGGAGACGCGATGGATCGTGCAGCCGGAGCTTCTCCTGCGCGATCCGGAGGCGTTCGCGGCGCGGCACGGGATCGATCCGCGCATCGCCATCCAGCCCGCGCAGCCCGACCTGATCCGCATCCGGCGCGGCAGGGACGGGCGGGCGCGGTTCGGCGTGGTGGACATCAAGTGGAGCCGCAACGGGACGCTCCAGCACTTCGCGCAGGTGGCGTTCTACGGGCTCATGCTCGAGGAAGTCTGCCGCGCGGAGGGGAT
Source organism: Longimicrobium sp. (assembly GCA_036387335.1). Taxonomy (NCBI): domain Bacteria; kingdom Pseudomonadati; phylum Gemmatimonadota; class Longimicrobiia; order Longimicrobiales; family Longimicrobiaceae; genus Longimicrobium; species Longimicrobium sp. Next base: position 7,633 of record DASVTZ010000096.1, on the reverse strand, counting down.
CGACGGCGTCGCGGAGACGAGGCGCGGGTGGATCTGGACGCGCGGCGCCGCAAAGCCGCGTCCGTTCGCGCTGGCCGCGTACCGGCACCACGTGCGCGAACTGCTGCGCGAAGACCTGACGCGCGTGGCGGCGTGCACGCCGGCCGAGGCCGCGTGGCACCTGATGCCGCTCTGCGCGGGGTGCGGCTTCTTCGACCAGTGCCGCGCCCAGGCCGACCGCGAGGACGACCTGTCGCGCGTGCACGGGATCACGCCCGTCGCGCGGCAGGTGCTCAACGCACGCGGCATCCGCACCGTGGCCGAGCTGCAGAAGCGCGGGTTCAACAAGGGCGTGTACACCGGCTCGCACGCGCTGGAGGCGCACGAGGCGCAGCTCAAGGCGCGCGTGCAGGCGCTCCGCTTCAACAAGGTCTTCGACGTCGAGGGCCGCACGCATCGCATGGGGATGGGCGAGGGGGTGCGCATCCTCCTCACCGCCGAAAGCGACCCGGTGACGGGACTCTGCTTCGCGGTGGGGGCACGGGTGGAGGCGGGGGGGCGGGGGAGGGCGCGCGTCTTCGTCTGTGAGAGGGGGCATCCGCGGGCGGAGCGGCGGATGCTGGGCGAGTTCCTGGACCACCTCGGCGCCGCGCTTGCCGAGGAGGCGAATCCCGGACGATCGATGCACTTCTTCGTCTACGACTCGGTGGAGATGGAGATCCTGCGCGGGCTCCTTCAGCGCCACCTGGGGGACGTGGATGCGCAGCCCGCGATCGCCGCGATGGCCGCGCTCCTCTTCCCCAACGGCGACGGGGCGAGGCCGGCATCCACGGCGCCGGGGACGATCCTGCTGGACGTGGTTGCGGAGCTGTACGCCATCCCGGTGCCGTACGCATGGGAGCTGGGGCGCGTCTCCGAGGCGCTGCAGCCGGAGCTGAAGCCGTGGGTGCATCGCCCGCGCGGCACGTACGGATCGCCCTTCTCCAGCCAGGTGGCGTTCGAGCGCATCCACAACGTCTGGAACCGCCGCCCGTTTCGCGTCAGCGAGCTGGAGCAGGGGCCGGACGAGGTGCGCGCGGAGATCGTGCGCACCGTGGAGTCGAAGCTGGCCGCGCTGGACTCGGTGGTGCGCGCCGTCCGCGACCGGGCGCTGCGGCGCAAGGGCGAGACGCGCCTCAAGCTGCAGGCCGCGACGTTCGCCGCGAATCCGTCATCGGGCGATCCCATCGCTGACCCGATCTTGGAATCGCTGCGCATGCTCACCGAGCTGGAGGCGGCGGAGGAGAGCACCGCCATACGCTCGCTGCACGCGCTTCCCACGCACGACCGCGCGCGCCGCTTCGAATGCATCAGCGGCGTCGCGCTGGAGGAGATGCGGGAGGATGGCAGCGCGGTGTTCAGCTTCGATCCCGAGTGCCGCGAGGCCAAGTTCCGCCCCGGCGACTTCGCGCTCCTGCTGACCAACGACGACGGGCACACGCTCACCGACACGCATCACAAGCCGTGGCTGCGCCGCAAGCTGGCCGCGGAGCTGGTGGACTACGATCTCGCCGCCGACCCGCCGCGCATGACGCTGGCCTCCGAGTACGGCTTTGCGCGTGCGGAGAAGGAAGGACTGATCGACTTCGGCCGCGTCTGCGTGCTCGACAAGGCGGAGGCCGACTTCAACACCCGCCGCGTCGTCGCCACCCTGCGCGCGCTGGCAGCTGGCCGCGGTGAGGCGGATCTCGTGCGCGGGCTGCTGCGCGGCGAGCGCCCGGCGGAGTGGCTCCTGGCGCCGTTCCACGCGGATGCGGCCTGGGAGGACGCCATTGCCCCCGCGAGCGCCGCGTTCGGCCGCCCCGTGCTGAACGCGGAGCAGGAGGATGCGTGGCACGGCGTCTTCGGCAGGGAGATCTCCGTCGTCTGGGGGCCGCCGGGGACGGGGAAGACGTACCTGCTGGCGTGGATGCTGATCGGGATCGCGGCGGCGGCGAATCGCGAGGGGCGGCCCTGCCGCATCCTGGTGAGCGCCGCCACGCATCGCGCCGTGGTCAACGTGCTGGTGCGGATCGCGCGCGAGCTGGAGGCGAGCGGCATCCCCAACCCGCTGCGCCTTGTGAAGCTGGAAGGGCGGGGGAGCGAGGCGGACGCCGACCTGCACGGCCTCGACGCCCTCCATCCGGACACGCACCTCAAGCGCATCCTCGCCGAGTCCGACGCGGGCAACGAGCCGGTCGTGGTGGGCTCCACCGTGTGGTCGCTGTGGAAGCAGATGCGCGCGATGAACGGCGCCTCATCGGACGAAGATGAGGAGTCGGGCGACGCGCCGGTTCGCCCGCTCTTCGACGTGGTGGTGATCGACGAGGCGTCGCAGATGAAGGTTGCGGACTCGACGATCGCGCTCTCGTCCATCCGCCGCGGCGGGCGGGTGATCCTGTGCGGCGACGACCGGCAGCTCGCCCCCATCATCCGCGGCAGCTACGACGCGGAGAACACCCTCTTCGGCTCCGCATTCTCTCACTTCTCCGCGAAGTTCGGGCACTTCATGCTGCGCGAGAGCCGGCGGATGAACCAGGCGCTGGTCCGCTATCCGCGCCGCGTCTTCTATCCGGGGCTCGTCTCCAAGGTGCCGGACTGGCGGCTCACGCTGGAAGCACCCGGTGCCTTCGCCGACCCGTTGGACGCGCTCCTCTGGGACACCTTCTTCCGCCCCGGCGACGCGGTCGTCTTCTGCACGTACGAAGGCGTCCGCGCCACCGCCCGCAACCCGTTCGAAGCCGCGCTCGTCGCCCGTCTCGCGCGCCTGGCGCGTGCGGGGATGCGCGACCCTTCCACCGGCGAGCCGTACACGGCCGAGACGTTCCGCGCGCACGCCTTCGCCGCCATCTCGCCGCACCGTGCGCAGAACAGCGCGATCCTCGGCGAGCTGGTGGCGGGCGGCTGGCCGCGCGAGGAGCTTCCCGTGGTCGACACGGTGGAGCGGATGCAGGGGAACGAGCGCGAGATGATCGTCGTCTCCTACGCCGTGGCGGACCGGGAGTACGCGGAGCGCGAGGCGTCGTTCCTCCTCAACCCCAACCGCTTCAACGTCGCCATCACCCGCCCGCGCGCCAAGCTGGTCGTCTTCCTCAGCCAGGACGTCCTGCGTACCCTCCCGCGCGACGAGCAGGTGATGGGCGCCTCTCTGGCCGTGAAGGGCTACGCCGAGGCCGCCGGCCCCGTCCGCCACATCGAGCTCCCCGCGCCCGATGGCACGACGGTCACCGCGCGCTGCCACCTCTGGACGCTGGATCCGCCGGCCTGACGGCGCCATCGCGAAGCCTGTGATCCGCTGTTCTTGCCCGCCCGTCCCGTATTATCATCTGCTTTCCCACCCGCGCGCGAAACCATCCCCAAATCCGGGAGGACCATGCAGGCTCCCCAGCTCCGCCCTCGCCGCCCCGGCGAGATCCTGGACGCCGCGTTCCAGATCGTCCGGGCCCATTACGATGTCGTGCTGCTCGCCTCGGCCGTGTTCCTCGTCCCGAGCATCCTCCTCATGCTCGCGCTCCCCGAGGAGCACCCCATTTCGGGCATCGCGGACCGCCTCCTTACGATCGCGGCGAGCACGGCGGTGCTGGTGGTCACGTCCGACATCTACACGGGCGAAGAAGCGAACGTCAGGCGGAGCATCACCGAGGTCGCCAGCCGCTTCGGCAGCGTCGTGGGATCGGCGATCCTGCAGGGAGTCCTGCTGGTGATAGGGCTCCTCCTGCTCGTGGTGCCCGCGTTCATCTTTTACGCCTGGAGCTTCGCGATGCAGGCCGTCGTGATCCTTGAAGGCGTCAGGGCCACCGACTCGTTCGGGCGGTCGCGCGCGCTGGCGAAGGGGTACGTGGGCCACATCCTGGCCACGCTCGTGATTGCGTGGCTGATCGTGGGCGTGGTGTTCTTTGGAGGAATCTTTGCGCTCAGCGCGGTGTTCGAGACGGGGGGAATCGACGAGCGGTTCGCGGACGTTTTCTCCGGCATCCTGGTCTGCCTCGTCTATCCGTTCATCAGCGTAGTGACGACGGTGCTTTACTACGACCTGCGCATCCGGCAGGAAGGCTTCGACGTGGAATTCCTCGCGGGCAAGATGGACGACGCGGAGTCCGATGCACTACCCTTCGGCGCGTAGGCTCGTAACGCAAGGATTCACAGCACGAGGAAAGCCATGCAGGCCCTTCAGCCCCGCGCCCGCCGCCCCGGGGAGATCCTCAATGCGGCGTTCCAGATCATCCTCTCGCACTACGACGTGGTGGTGCTCGCCTCGGCCGTTTTCCTCGTCCCGGGCATCCTTATCATGCTCGTGCTGCCCGAGCGGAGCGTCGTAGTCGGCATCATCGGCTGCCTCCTCATGCTGGCGGCGAGTACCGCGGTGATGGCGGTCGTGTCCGACATCTACACGGGAGGGGAGACGGACGTCAGGCGGAGCGTACGCGAGGTCGTGAGCCGCTCCGGAAGCATCCTGGGCGCGTCGATCTTCCAGGGGATTCTGCTCGTAGTGGGGTTCCTGATGCTGGTGGGGCCCGCGTTCATCTTCTACGCGTGGACCTTTGCCATGCCCGCCGCCGTCGTGCTGGAAGGCGCCGGCGCCTACGCATCGTACGGACGCTCCCGCGCGCTGACGAACGGCTTCATGGTGCACATCCTGACCACGGTCGTGGCGGCGTGGGCGATCTTTGGCGTGGCGTTGCTGGGGGGCATGCTCGCGATCGTGGTGGCGATGGGGCTGGGGCTCGACCCGCGGTACATGGATCCGCTGCTCGGCGTGGTGGTCTGCCTCGTCTATCCGTTCGTCAGCGCGGTGACCACGGTCCTGTACTACGACCTCCGCATCCGCCAGGAAGGCTTCGACGCGCAGCGCCTATCTGGTCCCCTGAACCCGGAGGCACCCGTCTGAGTATCCTACGGGAGCAGGGCCGAGCGATCCCCAATGAGCGGTTCCGGTACTGTGCAGCCATCGCGAAAACGACCTTTCGGCGAGCCGTTGACCTGTGGTGAAAGCAAGCTAAACTCCTTGCAAGTCTTCCACACCACCAGGGGCGAGAGAGATGAAGATCGGCGCGGACGGACAGGTTACGATTCCGCAGCACATGCTCGACAAGTTAGGGTTGCTGCCGGACAGCGAGGTGGAACTCACCGTCGTGGACGGCGGGGTGCTGGTGCGCAAGGTTTGGAAGAAATCTGGGGATTTTCGCTCGTACCTCGATTCGATCCGCGGCAGCCTCAAGGGCGGGATGACCACCGACGAAGTCATGGCTCTCACGCGGGGTGACGAGTGAGCGCCGTTCTGGTCGACAGCAACGTGCTCCTAGACTTCCTGAATGATGATCCCGCGTGGAGTGACTGGTCGACGGAGGCGCTGAACCGCTACGAAGCGGAATCGGAGCTGGTGATCAACCCGGTGATCTACGCCGAAGTGTCGGTTCAGTTTGCCCAGGTCGCAGAGCTCGACGACCTGCTCCCGACTTCGCGGTTCCGCCGTGATCCGCTCCCGTACGAGGCGGCGTTCCTGGCGGGGAAGAGCCATCTGGCCTACCGCAGACGCGGCGGTGAACGCCGGTCGCCGCTGCCCGACTTCTACATCGGCGCGCACGCATCGGTTCACCAGATGCGTCTTCTCACGCGCGATACGCGGCGGTACAGAAGCTACTTCCCCTGGCTGGACATCATCTCGCCCTGAGCCGCTCTCGACCGGCGGCGGCGGACGCGCTAACTTCCCGCGCTTCCGAACGACCGCCGCCGCACGGAGAGAGACATGCAAGACGCGCTGAGGGCCGCAGATCCGGACATCCACCGCCTGATCGGCGAAGAGGCCGCCCGGCAGGAGCACCAGCTGGAGATGATCGCCTCGGAGAACTTCGTCTCCCGGGCGGTGCTGGAGGCGATGGGCTCCGTGCTCACCAACAAGTACGCCGAAGGGTATCCCGGAAAGCGCTACTACGGCGGGTGCGAGGTGGTGGACGAGGTGGAGCGGCTGGCGCAGGAGCGCCTCCTCCGCATCTTCGGCGCCGAGCACGCCAACGTGCAGCCGCACAGCGGCGCGCAGGCCAACATGGCCGTCTACTTCGCGCTGATGGAGCCCGGCGACACCCTGCTCGGGATGAACCTCTCCGAGGGGGGGCACCTGACGCACGGCTCGCCGGTAAACTTCAGCGGGCGGCTGTACAAGGTGGCCGCGTACGGCGTGCGGCCGGACGACCACCGCATCGACTACTCCGCCCTGCGCGACCAGGCGATGCAGGTGCGGCCCAAGGTGATCGTCGCGGGCGCCAGCGCGTATCCGCGGCAGATCGACTTCGAGGTGATGGGCGAGATCGCGCGGGAGAGCGGCGCCAAGCTGTTCGTGGACATGGCGCACATCGCCGGGCTGGTGGCGACGGGGCACCACCCGTCCCCCGTCCCCTTCGCGGACGTGGTGACCTCGACGACCCACAAGACGCTGCGCGGACCCCGCGGCGGCCTGATCCTGTCGCGCGCCGAGTACGCCAAGGCAGTCGACAAGCAGATCTTCCCCGGCGTGCAGGGCGGCCCGCTGATGCACGTGATCGCCGCCAAGGCGGTCGCCTTCGGCGAGGCGCTGCGGCCGGATTTCTCCGTCTACAGCGGCCGCGTGATCGAGAACGCGCGGGCGCTGGCGGAAGGGCTGATGGAGCGCGGCTTCACCCTCGTCTCCGGCGGCACCGACAACCACCTGGTCCTCGTGGACCTGCGCAGCAAGGGCGTCACGGGCAAGGTGGCCGAGAAGGCGCTGGACCGCGCCGGCATCACCGTCAACAAGAACACCGTCCCCGGCGAGACGGAGTCGCCGTTCGTGACCTCGGGGATCCGCATCGGCACCCCCGCGCTCACCACCCGCGGCCTGGGCCTCGACGAGATGCGCGCCATCGCCCTGCTCATCGACCGCGTCGTCACCGCCCCCGACGACGAGACGGTTTCCAACACCGTCCGCGGCGAGATCCGCGAGATGTGCGACCGGTTTCCGCTGTACGCGGATTGGGTGCGGGTGTGAAACAGAAGTGCGTTAGTGCGTGAGTGCGTTAGTGCGTGCGGAGATACCCTTATTTGTCATCCTGAAGGAGCCGCTGCTCAGATTCGTGGATCACGCCGTAGCCTTGGCGGCGACTGAAGGATCTAGCCGGCGAGGCGAGAGGCCGGTGGATCAGCACGAGCCCCTCGGTACGCGCAGTAGATCCTTCGCTGCGCGCCAGAGGTTGGAGACGGGGCGAGGACGGTGAAGCGCCCGCTCAGGATGACAAAGTGGGGTGGGCCGCCGGACCTCAACGCACTAACGCACTAACGCACTAACGCACTCCCCGCCGAACCGCGGGCCCACACCGGTGTACCCAAGCCTCCATCCCATCCAGCGTCCCCTGAAGTCCCGGCCATGAAGCGAGCGTACATCGAGACGTACGGCTGCCAGATGAACACCGCCGATTCCGAGCTGATGCACGGAATCCTGGCGGAGAGCGGCTACGTCGCGACGGACTCGGCGGAGGACGCCGATGTCATCCTGGTGAACACCTGCGCCATCCGCGACCACGCGGAGAAGCGCGTCATCGGGCGCGTGGGCCAGCTCCAGGAGCAGCGGCGGCGCGGGGCGCTGGTGGGCGTCACGGGGTGCATGGCGCAGCGCATGGGCGAGTCG
>DASVTZ010000095.1 GCA_036387335.1 Longimicrobium sp. | reverse complement strand
TGGACGGCGGCGCGCTACCGGAGTGGGAGCCGGCGGAGCCGCGGCTGGCGGTGCGGCTCGTCGGCTACCAGGACGTGGCGGCGATCGTGTGCACGGCCCCGCCCGCCGGCGGCGACGCGGACCCGCTGCACGTCACGGCCCGCCATCATGAGGTGCACCGCGCACTGCTGCACGGCGACGTCGTCCCCGCGCCCCCGGGCGTCGTGTTCACCGGTGACGATGAGGTGATCGGCTTCCTCGGCGAGTCGTACGCCACGCTGCGCGGTGCGCTGGCGCGGGTAGCAGGACGCTGGGAGTTCCGCCTGCACGTGGACGTTGTGGACGCGGCCTTTCCGCACGTCAAGGCGCTGGACCTGGCGACGCACATCTACGCCGACCTGCGCCGCCTGGCCGGCGCCGCCATCCCCACGCCGTCGGAGGAGACGCGCATCCTGAGCGCCGCCTTCCTGGTGCAGCGCTCCGCCTCCGCCGCCTTCCGCGACCACGTGGAGCACCTGTCGCAGCTGAATTCGGCGCTCGAGCTGGACCTGACGGGGCCGTGGCCGGCGTATGATTTCGTGCAGATGCACGGGTAGGCGGGGAATGGGGAATGGGGAATGGGGAATGGGGTAAAAATTGGTAGGGGCGGCCCCATGTGGCCGCCCGTGCTTTCCACCGGACCGAACAACGCCTAAGGCGATGAAGCTCGACTTCCAGATCCTCGACCTGCGCACCAAGCACGCGTTCAACATCGCGCGGATGAAGGAGCCGCCCGCGCGCCGCACGGTGTGGGTGCGCATCACGGACGCGGACGGGGTGGAGGGGTGGGGCGAGGCTCCGGCGACGCCCTTTTACGGCGAGAATGCGGACACCGTGTCCGCGGTGCTGCCGGGGCTGGCGGGGGTCCTGGCGGACGCGGCGGCGGGAGACCCGTTCGCGCTGGAGCGCATCGAAGGGGCGCTGGCGATGCACATCGGGCGCAACCCGGCGGCGCGGGTGGCGATCTCGGCGGCGCTGCACGATCTGGTGGGGAAGCGGCTGGGAGTGCCGCTCTGGAAGCTGTGGGGGCTGGACCCCGCCGCGGCGCCACGCTCGTCGTTCACCATCGGCATCGACGAGCTGGAGGTGATGCGGCAAAAGGTGCGCGAGGCCGCGTCGTACCCCATCCTCAAGATCAAAGTCGGCACGCCGCGCGACGCGGAGATCCTGCGCATGATCCGCGACGAGGCGCCGGAGAAGACGCTGTACGTGGATGCCAACACGGGGTGGACGGCCAAGGAAGCGATCCGCCTGATCCCCATGCTGGAGGAGTTCGGCGTCAGCATCGTGGAGCAGCCGGTCCCCAAGGGCGACCTCGAAGGCCTGCGCCTCGTCCGCCAGAACTCGCGCCTCCCCATCGTCGCCGACGAGAGCTGCGAAGTCTCGGCGGACGTGGCGAAGCTGGCGGGAGCGGTGGACGTGGTGAACATAAAGCTCGCCAAGTGCGCCTCCCTGCGCGAAGCGTTGCGGATCGTGCACGCCGCGCGCGCGCATGGGATGGGGGTGATGCTCGGCTGCATGATCGAGTCGACGCTGGGCATCGCGGCCGCCGTGCAGCTCACGCCGCTGGTGGACTACGTGGATTTGGACGGCGCCGCCCTTCTCGCCAACGACCCGTTCGACGGCCCGGGGATCGAAGCGGACGGCTCGCTGCGGTTCAACCAGGCCCCCGGACTCGGGGTGCGTCTCGCCGCGGAGACGGCCGGGTGAACACGGAAGAGCTTCGCGCGGAGATCCGGCGTCTGGGGCCCTGGCATCACGACATGCAGGTCGCGCCCGGCATCCGCACGGGCGAGGTGGCTAAGGACGTCGCCTACCCGCCTTCCTTCGGGCGCGTGACCATGGTTCAGCCCGAGCGCTGGATCGGCCGTCTGATCGAGGAGGTCTTTCCGGACGGCCTGAACGGCCGCTCGTTCCTGGACTGCGCCTGCAACGGCGGCGGCTACCTGCTGGCGGCCGCCGAGAGAGGTGCGGGCCGCTGCTTCGGCCTCGACGTGCGCGACCACTGGGTCGACCAGGCGCGGTTCGTGGCTCGGGAGACGGGCGCCCGGGGAGTGGAGTTCACCACCGCGGACCTCCACACGCTCCCCCAGATGGAGCTGGAGCCGTTCGACGTGACGCTGTTCATGGGGATCTTCTACCACCTTCCGGACCCGATCGCCTCGCTGCGGATGGTGGCGGACCATACGAAGGAACTGCTCGTCCTGAACACCGCGTACCTCCCCGGCGGGGGGGACTCGCTCAGGCTGAACCTGGAGAGCGAAACGCTGGTGATGTCCGGCGTGCATCGCCTGGCCTGGCTGCCCACGAGCGAGCTCGTGCTGCGTGAGATCCTTCACTGGTGCGGGTTTCCGCACGTCCGCACCACCTGGCGCCTGCCTCTCCCCGGAGGCCACTTCCACCGGATCGAGCTCATCGCGGCGCGTGAGGCGAGCACCTTTTCGCGCTTCGACGTGCTCCGCCCCGAAGCGCTGGGTCCGCCCCGCCCGGGACTGCTCCGCCGCGTGCTGAACCGGGTGCGCCGCCGGTAGCCGGCCGCGGCGGCGGCGGGGTGGATCGTGCACCCCCGGATCGCCCGTTCCCCGTTCCCCATTCCCCGTTTCACAGGTGTTCGTCGAAGTCGCTCTTCCGCTCCCCCTTCCGCGCACCTTTACCTACCGGGTGCCGGACGAGATGCGCCCGGCCGCACAGCCGGGCGCGCGTGTTCTCGTGCCGTTCGGAAGCAAGGAAAAGATCGGGTGGATCGACCGAATCGTCGAAGGCGAGCCCGGTGGCAAGGTGGAGCGGATCAAGCCGATCGTGGGGGTGCTGGACGCGGTGCCGAGCGCCACCCCCGCCATCCTCAACCTGTCGAGGTGGATCGCGGACTACTACCTGGCGCCGCTTGGCCAGGTGCTGCGCACCGCGCTCCCCGCGGGCCTCACGGAATCCACGACTGACTACGTAGCGCTGGAGGACGGCGCGACCGTGGACGAGGAGAGCCTTTCGCCGCAGGAAGCGAAGCTCGTCCGCTGGCTGCAGAGCCGCGAGGGCCCGCAGCCCGTCGCCCGGCTGCGGCGCGAGATGGGCGACCGCGCGTGGTGGCCCGTCATCCGCCGCCTGACCGATGCGGGGCTGGTGCGCGTGGACAGCGAGGGGCCGCGCATCGCGCCCCCGGTCCGCACCCGCCGCGTGGTGCGGATCATACGCCACGTCCCCTCGCTGCTGGAGCGCGAGGGGATCTTTGCGCGTGCTCCCCGCCAGCGCGAGGCGTACGAGATGCTGGAGGCGCTCGGCGGCCAATCCGAGCTGAGCCACCTCACCGGCACTCTCGGCTTCTCCAGCACGGTGGTGAAGGGGCTGGTGGAAAAGGGTCTCGCCGCAGTGGCCGACGAAGAGGTGTCGCGCGACCCGTACGCGGACATCGAGGTCGGCGCCGCGCCCAAGCTGCGCCCCACGCCCGCGCAGGCCGGCATCATCCGCCAGCTCACCGCCGCCACGCGCACCGCCGACCCCGGCACCTTTCTGCTGCGCGGCGTCACCGGCTCCGGCAAGACGCTGGTCTACATCGAGCTGCTGCGCGAAGTCGTGGAGCGGCAGGGGAAGACGGCGATCGTCCTCGTCCCCGAGATCGCGCTCACGCCGCAGACCGTGGGGCGCTTCCAAGCCGTCTTCGGCGACCGCGTGGCCGTGCTGCACTCCGCCCTTTCCGACGGCGAGCGCTACGACGAGTGGCGCTCCCTGCGCGCCGGCGAGAAGCAGATCGTGGTGGGCGCCCGCTCGGCCGTCTTCGCGCCGCTGGCCAACCTGGGCGCCATCGTGGTGGACGAGGAGCACGAGTCCTCGTACAAGCAGGCGGACGCGCCGCGCTATCACGCCCGCGAAGTCGCCGTGGTGCGCGCGCACATCGAGGGCGCGGTCTGCCTCCTCGGCTCCGCAACGCCGGCGCTGGAGAGCTGGATTAACGCGCAGACCGGCAAGTACACCCTGGTCGAGCTCCCCGAGCGCGTCGGCGGCCAGCCGCTCCCCCCCATCCGCATCATCGACCTGCGCCAGGAGCGCAAACGTCAGAAGGAGACCGCCGGCCCGCTGCAGAAGGCGGACATGGGGCCCATCATCCTCGCCGACGTGCTGGTGAGCGCCGTCCATGAGCGGATTCGCCGCGAGGAGCAGACGATCCTCCTGCTGAACCGCCGCGGCTACGCCAGCTTCGTGCAGTGCCGCGACTGCGGGCTGGTGTGGCACTGCCCCAACTGCAACGTGTCGCTCACCTTCCACCGGCGGCGCGGCCTCCTGACCTGCCACTACTGCCTGCACGAGGAGCAGTCGCCCAGGACGTGCACCGCGTGCGGCTCCACGGACCTGAGCTTCCGCGGCGTCGGCACGGAGCAGGTGGAGCGCTCGGTGGGCGAGGCGTTCCCCTCCGCCCGCATCGCGCGGATGGACGTGGACACGACGGGCGGCAAGTGGGCGCACCACGACATCCTGGGCCGCGTGGAGCGCCGCGAGGTGGACATCCTCCTCGGCACGCAGATGATCGCCAAGGGCCTCGACTTCCCCAACGTCACGCTGGTCGGCGTCATCAACGCGGACGTGGGGATCAACCTCCCCGACTTCCGCGCCACGGAGCGCACCTTCCAGCTCTTGACGCAGGTGGCGGGCCGGGCGGGGCGGGGACCCAAGGGCGGCGAGGTGTTCATCCAGACCGCGCTCCCCAGCCACTACGCCATCGAGAGTGCCACGGACCACGACTTCGTCGGCTTCGCCGGCCGCGAGCTGGAGGCGCGCCGCGAGCCCAGCTACCCGCCGCACTCGCGCCTGGTGAACGTCGTCATCAGCGGCCTGGAGGAGGCCCCCACCCAGGAGCTCGCCGTCGCCGCCGCCGAGTGGGTGCAGGGCCTCCTGGCGACGCGCAAGCTGACGGAGGTCGCGCTGGTGGGTCCCGCCCCGTGCCCCATCGACCGCATCCGCAACCGCTGGCGCTGGCACTTCCTCCTGCGCTCCGGCAGCTCCAAGCTCCTCGGCGAAGTCGCGCGCTACTTCCACGAGCGCTTCGACATCCCCAAGAACAAGGCGGATCTGCGGCTGGCGCTGGACCGGGACCCGGTGGCGTTGTTGTAGAGGGCCCTCACCCCCCCAACCCCCCTCTCCCGATAACAGGAGAGGCTGGCGCCTCTGTTATCGAGAGAGGGGGGAGCTTTTCCGGCGCGTACCGCGGCCATCCGTGGTATGGGCGCGATTCATCGCGCCCACCCTCCGCGTTCCTCGAACCTCGCCTAACACAACGCGATCCCGGTAGGGGCAGACCTGCGTGTCTGCCCTCCCTCGCCCGACCGCGATTCCCCACGATAACACGCCCAATCCCGTAGGGGCCGCCCCACGTGGCTGCCCGTGCCATCCCGCGCGCCGCGCCCTGCACCGCACACGAATCCACGCAAAAACCCCCTCCCCCAGGCAGTGATGGGGGAGGGGGATGCGTCGCGGAGCGACGCTGGGGGTGGGGGCCCTACCGTACCCCCGCCAACGCCAGCACCAGCAGCAGCGCCCACTGCGTCGCCTTCTCGCTCCCCTTGCTGTCCCAGCTCTCCGCCAGCGAGTGCGCGCCCTGGCCGCTGCCGCCCGCGTCGATGGTGAGCGACGAGATGCCGAGGGAGATCGGGATGTTGGCGTCGGTGCTGGAGGGGTTGGACTCCGGGGTGAAGCCCAGGCGCTGGCCGGCCGCGCGCGCGGCGCGGACGATGGGGGCGTCGTCGCGCTGGGTGCCGGCGGGGCGGATGCCGATGCTCTGCACCTCCACCGTCAGGCGCACGGTGTCCGCCCAGCGGGCGTTCTCGTCCTCGACCGCCTGGCGCACGGCGACCTGGAAGCGGGCGTCCAGCGAGTCCAGCGCGGCCGCGCTCTCCGAGCGCATGTCCACCAGCATGCTCGCCTCCGCCGCGATGGCGTTCACCGAGGTGCCGCCCTGCACCACGCCGACGCTGAAGGTGACCTTGGGATTGGTGGGGACCTGGAAGTCGGCGATCCTGGCGATGGCGCGGCCGAGGGCGTGCGTCGGGTTCGGCATCCCGAAGTCGCCGTGGCTGTGGCCGCCGGGTCCCTTGTAGGCAACCCGGTAGCGGTGGCTCCCCACCGCGTCCTTGGTCATCGTGTAGCCCGTGCCGTCCACCGAGATGAAGTGCGTGACGCGCCCGCGCAGTTCCTTCTCGAAGAGGTGGCGGACGCCGCGCAGGTTCCCCGCGCCCTCCTCGCCCACGGTGCCCACGAAGAGGACGGTGCCGCGCGTGCGGATCTGCGCGTCGTTCATGGCGCGGGCGACGGCCAGGACCACCGCCAGCCCGCGGCAGTCGTCGCCGATGCCGGGGCCGCGCAGGAGGGTGCCCTCGCGCTTCACCCGCACGTCCGTCCCCTCTGGGAAGACGGTGTCCAGGTGGCCGGAGATGACGATCACGGGCTGGCCGGGCTCGCCGGGGCGCTCGCCGATCACGTTGCCCACGGAGTCGATGCGGATGTTCTGCAGCCCCAGCGCCTGCATCCGCTGCCGGTAGTCGGCGGCGCGGCGGGCCTCCTTGAAGGGCGGCGCCTCGATCTCGCACAGGGCGATCTGCTCCTCGATGGTCTGCGGCTCCGTTCGCGCCACGAAGGCGAGCGCCTGCCGCACGCGCGGCCCGTCGGGCACGGACGCGGGCTGCTGGGCGGCGAGCGGGGCGGCGAGGATCGCGGCGGCGAGGGCGGCGTGGAGCTTCGGGCGCATGACGGGCGTGTGCTCAGGAAGTCGATGGGGTCGGCGCAAAAGTAGCGCGCATCGCACGCGCTGGGACAGGGGCCGGACGCGAAGAGGGCGGACCGCCGTGGTGGCGACCCGCCCTTTCAGGACAGCAGCGCGAGGTGGCGTTCCCCGTCGTGAGAGTGCTCCGCGTCGCGCGTCTCGGCCTCGCGGTCGTGGCGGCGCAGCGCCTCCAGCACCTCCTCGCCGTAGAACATGGCGATGTACTTCGCCTGCACGTCGGTCACGCGGCGCACGGCCCACACCAGCTCCACGTAGTTGGGCTCGCGCGGCACCGAGTGGAGGACCATCCCGCACTCCTCGGGAAGGTGGTTCCCCTTGCGGTTGTTGCAGTGCGAGCACGCCGTGGCGACGTTCTCCCACACGTTCTCGCCGCCGCGCGAGAGCGGGTGCACGTGGTCGCGCGTCAGGAACTCGCGCCCGCGCAGCGTGCCGCGGTGCCGCAGGCAGTACTGGCAGCGGTAGCCGTCGCGGGCGAAGAGGAAGGTGTTGGTGACTTGCCGGCGGAACCTGCGGGGGACGTGCACGTAGCGCTTCAGGCGGATCACCAGGGGGCAGGCGATCCGCGAGCGTTCAGAACGGAAGATCCGTGCGTCGTCCGCCTCCAGCACCTCGGCCTTCCTCTCCAGCACGAGCCGCAGGGCCCGCTCCACCGGGAGGATGGTGAGAGGTTCAAAGGATGCGTTGAGTGCCAAACACCCCATACGGTGAGCCCTCTTGGCGGCTGGATGCGTGTGACCGAGCCTGGTTCCCGCAAGTTGAAGATGCTTGAAGCTGCAAGGACGGTCAAGGCAGGGACTGCAACGAGGGCGTCACACAGAGACACAGAGGGAACCACAAGAAGAACGGAAAGGGGTTCTCTGCGCCTTGTAGTTCTCTCCGTGCCCTCTGTGTGAGGGTGTTACGGCGTCGGCGCCGCGCCGCCGCTGTCGGGCGGGGGCGGAGTCTTGATCTGCGGGCGCGGCTCGGGCATCTGGTACCCGCCCGGAGGCCCGGATGGCGGCGCGGGGCGGCCGGCCGGCGGCGGCGCGGGCACGGGCGTGGGCATCGGCTGCGGAGGCGGCGGCATCGGCGGCGCGGGGTTGGCGATGGGAGGCGGAGGCGCGACGTAGGGACGATGCGGCGGCTTGGGACGGTTCACCGAGTCGGCGGCGTCCGCGCGGCGCGAGATCTCGGTCCAAGTCTCCGCCAGGAGCTCCGGGTTCTCCTTGTGCGCCTGCAGCCACGCGGTCAGCTGCGCGGGCGTCACCTTTTGCTTGCGCAGCGCCCGCGCACGGAGGGTGTCCACCTGCCGCGCCGTGTCGCTCACCGCGCGCAGGGCCACGTTGGCGCGGATGAACTGCTCGCGCGAGATGCCTCCGCTCGCGCCTTCGGTTCCGCAGGCGGCGAGCAGCAGGGCGAGCAGGGCGGATCGGTGGAGCTTCACGGGCGCGTGGGCTGGACGGGAGCGAGGCGGCGGTCGGGTGGAGCGTACCCGCCGCGGCGGATGGTGTCAAGCCGCCGCGTTGCGCGCCCCCGCGGGGCCGCATAGCTTGCGCGGGCACCCTCCCGACCGCGCCCCACGCACCCATACGACCACACGCATGGCACTTCGCACGCTTCTACTGGCGGCCGCGCTCCTCGGCACCGCGTCCGGGCTCCGGGCGCAGGCGGATCCACCCTCCCCGGCGCAGGTGCTGGGCTACGAACTCGGCGAGCGCTTCACCCCGTACGCGGGGGTGCAGCAGTACGCCCGCGCGCTGGACGCCGCCTCCCCGCGCGTGGAGTACCGCGCGTACGGCCAGACGTACGAGGGGCGCGAGCTCTTCCAGATGGTCATCGCCACGCCCGAGAACCTGGCGCGGCTCGACGCCATCCTCGCCGCCAACGCCGAGCTGACCCGCCCCGAGACGACGGCGGAGCGCGCGCGGCAGATCGCGGCGTCCAACCCGGCGGTGGTGTACTTCAGCTACGGCGTGCACGGCAACGAGAGCTCGTCCAGCGAGGCGGCGCTGTACACGGCGTACGACCTGGCCCGCGACGCTCCGGAGGTGCGCGGCGTCCTCCAGTCGCTGGTGGTCATCATCGACCCCGTCGCCAACCCGGACGGGCGCGACCGCTACGTGCAGTGGTACCGCTCGGTGCGTGGCGCGGAGCCCAACCTCAACCCCGCCTCTCGCGAGCACCGCGAGCCGTGGCCGGGTGGGCGCTTCAACCACTACCTCTTCGACCTGAACCGCGACTGGTCGTGGGCCACACAGGCGGAGACGCGGGCGCGGCTGGCCACCTGGTTCCGCTACAACCCGCAGGTGCACGTCGATTTCCACGAGATGTACTTCAACTCGTCGTACTTCTTCTTCCCGGCGTCGGCGCCCATCAACCCCATCTACCCGCAGCACGTGCTGGCGTGGGGGAAGCGCTTCGGGCAGGAGAACGCGCGCACCTTCGACGCGCAGGGCTGGGCATTCTACACGGGCGAGGCGTTCGACCTCTTCTACCCCGGCTATGGCGACTCGTGGCCGTCGCTCACGGGTGCGGTGGGGATGACGTACGAGCAGGCGGGGCACGGGGCGGCGGGGCAGGCGGTGATCCAGGAGTCGGGCGATACGCTGACGCTGCGTGACCGCGCCCTCCACCACCGCGCCAGCAGCCAGGCGACCCTGCGCACCGCCGCCGCCGGCAAGACGCAGCTCCTGACCGACTACGCCGCCGGCCAGCGCACCGTGGGCCAGGGCGAGCGCGACTTCCTCCTGGTGCCGGGCACCGATCCCAGCCGCATCGAGTCGCTGGTGGCGCACCTCCGCCGCCAGGGGATCGAGGTGGAGCGCGCCTCCGCCGGCTTCCGCGCGGGCGCCACGGCGTACCCGGGCTTTCCGGCGCGCGGCGACTTCCCCGCCGGGACGTACCGGGTGCGTGCGCGCCAGCCGCAGGGCCGCCTCGCCATCACGCTGCTGCAGCCGGAGACGGTGCTCAAGGCCGAGTATTCGTACGACGTCAGCGCCTGGTCGCTGCCGTACGCCTACGGTGTGGCCGCCTACCGCGCGACGGGCGGCGGTACGGGCTGGACTCCGGTGCGCACCACCGGCACCGAGACGCTGACGGCGGGCGCGGCGCCGCAGCCCAGCGGGTTCGGCTACCTGGTGGCGCCGGGCGAGCAGGCGTCGCACGGCATCGTGAGCCTGCTGCGCGCGGGCGGCCGGGCGCGGGTGCTCGGAAAGCCCTCCACCTTTGCGGGCCGCCGCTACCCGGCGGGAACGTGGTTCATCCCCGCGCGCGGCAACGATTCGCTCCAGGCGCGCCTCACCCGCGTCGGCCTGGGAAGCGTCGCGATCCCCATCTCCAGCGGCCTCAGCGAGGGCGGCATCGACCTGGGGAGCGAGAACGTCGCCAACATCAAGCTGCCGCGCGTCGCCGTCGTCTCGGGCGAGGGGGTGAGCCCGACGTCGTTCGGCGCGCACTGGTTCTTCCTGGACCAGCAGCTCGGCATCCCCTTCGATGCCGTCCAGGCCACGGACCTCGCCTCGGCCGACCTCTCGGACTACCAGGTGATCGTCCTTCCCGACGCATCGCCGCGCGCCGTCAAGGATGCCACCGACGCGCTCAAGGCGTGGGTGCAGCGCGGCGGCCGCCTCGTCGCCATCGCCGGCGGCGCGGAGGCGATCGCGGGGATGGCCGAGGTCAAGCTGCGCGAGGCCGGGCGCGACTCGGGGAACGCGCGCACCCGCTACCTCGCCGGGCGCGAGGAGCGCGAGCGGCAGGAGTGGCGCCAGGAGGTCCCCGGCACCATCCTCCCGCTGCGTCTGGACCCGGCGCACCCGCTGGCCTTCGGCGCGGGCCTCGACGGCCGTCCGGGCGAGACCTTTACGCTGCACCAGGGCACCACCGTCTTCGAGCCAGCGGAGAACCTGGAGACGGTCGCCTACCTCCCCCGTAACCCGGCGCGCATCTCCGGCGTCATCTCCCCCGAGAACCTGCGCCACCTCGGCGAAGGCTCCGTCGTCGCCACCCGCCGCATGGGCCAGGGCAGCGTCGTCCTCTTCGCCGACGACCCGCTGTTCCGCCTGTTCTGGCGCTCGATGCAGCCGCTGTATGTGAATGCGCTGTTGATGGGGCCGTGAACGGAAGTGCGTGAGTGCGTGAGTGCGTGAGTGCGGGGCCGGGGTGGGGCCATGGGCGCATCCCCCCCTTTGTCATCCTGAGCGACGCGCCGCTCCGTCCTCTCCCGTGCTCCAACGTGTGGCGCGTAGCGAAGGATCTACTGCGCGTAACGCGGGGCCGGGGGTGAACCGCAGACCCCGGCCCTGCTCCGGCTAAATCCTTCGCTCGCCGCAGAGAGTACGGTGCGCAACGCCGGATGTCCGTCCGGCGGCTCCCTCAGGATGACAATAAGGGGGTGCACTCAGCAGGCTCCCATTAGTATCGGATTTGAGCGGGCCGGTGCGCATTGACGCCGGCTCGTTCGCGCGCAACCTTTCCCGCCGCGCCTTTTCCCACCTTCCTCCCCCACCGCTCTCTATGCGACACACGATCAGGCTGCCCCTGGCGGTCGCCGCCGCGGCGCTCGCGTTTGCGCCCGCGCCGGCGCTGCTGGCGCAGCAGCAGCCCGCACTTACGCAGGAGATCCCGCTGGATCCGGCGGTACGGATGGGGACGCTGCCCAACGGGCTGCGCTACTACATCCAGCCGAACCGCGAGCCGCCCAACCGCGTGGAGCTGCGCCTGGCGGTCAACGCCGGGAGCGTGCTGGAAGACCCGAAGCAGCTGGGGCTGGCGCACTTCCTGGAGCACATGGCGTTCAACGGGACGCGCAACTTCGCCAAGAACGAGCTGGTGAGCTACCTGCAGGGCGTCGGCGTGCAGTTCGGGGCGCACCTCAACGCCTACACCTCGTTCGACGAGACCGTGTTCATCCTCCCCATCCCCAGCGACAGCGCGCGGGTGGTGGAGCGCGGCTTCCAGATCCTGGCGGACTGGGCCGGCGGGCAGATGCTGGACGACGAGGAGATCGAGCGCGAGCGCGGCGTGGTGATCGAGGAGTGGCGCCGCGGCCGCGGGGCGGGGATGCGGATGGCGCTCAAGCAGTTCCCCGTGGAGTTCGCCGGCTCCGCGTACGCCGAGCGGCTCCCCATCGGCACGCGCGAGTCGCTGCAGGGCTTCTCCGCGGCCGATCTGCGCCGCTTCTACACCGACTGGTATCGCCCCGACCTGATGGCGGTGGTGGTGGTGGGCGACATCGACCCCGCCCGCGCCGAGGCGCTGATCCGCGAGAAGTTCGGCTCCCTCGCCGCTCCGCGCTCGGCGCCGCCGCGCCCGGTGATGCAGGTGCCCGCGCACGCCGAGCCGCGCTTCTCCGTCGTCAGCGACCCGGAGGCGACCACCACCAGCGTGCAGGTGAGCTTCCAGCACCCGGCGCGCCCCACCCGCACCGTGGCCGACTTCCGGCGCGGCGTGGTGGAGGGGCTCCACGACGCCATGCTCAACGCCCGTTTCGACGAGATCGTCCGCTCGCCGAACGCACCGTTCGTGGCCGCCTTCGCCAACCAGGGGCGCAGCGTGCGCACGCTGGAGAGCTACACGCTGTACGCCATCGCCAAGGAGAACGGCGTGGAGCCGGCGCTCACCTCGCTGCTCACCGAGGCGGAGCGGGTGAGCCAGCACGGCTTCACCGCCGGCGAGCTGGAGCGCGCCAAGGCCGAGCTGCTGCGCAACGTCGAGCGGGCGTATGCCGAGCGCGAGAAAATGCGTTCCGGCCAGATCGTGGACCGCTACGTCGCCCACTTCCTCCAGGGCGAGCCCGCACCCGGCCCTACCGCGTCGTACGAGCTGCACCGCGCGCTCGTCCCCGGCGTGACGCTGGAAGAGGTGAACCGGCTGGCGCGCGAGCTGATCACGGACCAGAATCGCGTGATCCTGGCCAACGGTCCGGAGAAGGCGGGCGCCCCCCTGCCGACGGAGCAGGCGCTCGCGGCGACGTTCGCGCAGGTGCGCGGCAAGCCGGTCGCCGCGTACGTGGACAACGTCGTGACCACCCCGATCATGGCCCGCGCCCCGCGTGCCGGCCGCGTCGTCAGCGAGCGGCGCATGGACGAGATCGGCACGATCGAGTGGCGCCTGTCGAACGGCGCGCGCGTCGTGGTGAAGCCGACCGAGTTCAAGGCGGACGAGGTGCTCTTTCGCGCCTACAGCCCCGGTGGCACCTCGCTGGCCTCCGACGCGGACTTCCCGGCGGTCTCCATGGCCGCGAGTACGATCGCCGCGGGCGGCGTGGGCTCCATGAGCCGCGTGCAGCTGCAGAAGGCGCTCGCCGGGAAGGCGGCGCAGGTCAATCCGTTCATCACGAACATCGAGGAAGGGCTGGGCGGCGGCGGCTCCCCCAAGGACCTGGAGACGCTCTTCCAGCTGATCCACCTGCACTTCACCGCTCCGCGCGCGGACCCGGAGGCGGCGGCGGCGTTCAAGAACCAGATGACCGGCTTCCTGCGCAACCGCGACGCCAACCCGGAGTCCGCCTTCCAGGACACGGTGGCGGTGACGATGGCGCAGGGACATCCGCGCTCGCGCCCCTTCAGCGCCGCCACCGTAGAGGCGCAGGACCTCGCGCGCTCGCTCGCCTTCTACCGCGACCGCTTCGCCGACGCGAGCGACTTCACCTTCGTCTTCGTGGGCAGCGTGCGGCCGGATTCGCTCAAGCCGCTGGTGGAGAAGTACCTGGCGAGCCTCCCCTCCGCCGGGCGCCGCGAGAGCTCGCGCGACGTGGGGATGCGCCCGCCGCGCGGCGTGGTGCGCAAGACGGTGCGGCGCGGCACGGAGCCCAAGAGCATGACGCGCCTCTCCTTCACGGGCGCCATCGGGGTGCGCCCGGACGAGGTGCACAGCCTGCGCTCCCTGAGCGAGCTGCTCCAGATCCGCCTCACCGAGGCGCTTCGCGAGCGGCTGGGCGGCACCTACTCGCCGAGCGTCATCTGGGCGGTGTCGCGGATCCCGGTGGAGAGCTACGCGTTCACCGTGCAGTTCACCTCCGCGCCCGACCGCGCGGACGAGCTGGTGCGCGCCACCTTTGCCGAGATCGAAAAGATCAAGAACGAGGGCGCCCCCGAGGCCGACCTCAACAAGGTGCGCGAGGCGCAGCGGCGCAACGCGGAGACCAACCTGCGCCTCAACGGGTTCTGGCTCAACAACCTGGTGACGTACGACACCCGCGGCTGGAATCCACGCACCATCCCCGCCGAAGCCTCGCTGGCCAGCCGGGTGACCTCCGCCTCCATCCAGGCCGCCGCGCGCCGCTTCCTGGACGCGCAGAACTACGTGCAGGTGGTGCTGGTCCCGGAAAACACGCCGTAACGCAGCACTCTCGCGCAGAAGGACGGAGGCACAGAGATTACGTGGTCTCTGTGCCTCCGCCTTTTCCACCACGCCCTCCGCATGCAGGACGCCATCCCCGAACACACGCT
The DNA here is from genome assembly GCA_036387335.1 of Longimicrobium sp. NCBI lineage: Bacteria > Pseudomonadati > Gemmatimonadota > Longimicrobiia > Longimicrobiales > Longimicrobiaceae > Longimicrobium > Longimicrobium sp. Next base: position 8,050 of record DASVTZ010000095.1, on the reverse strand, counting down.
CGGCTCTTCGATCAGGGAGGCGCTGCGCGGGTCGAAGCAGGACTACACGTCGGGCCCCGTGGGGCGCTCCATCCTCCTCCTCGCCATCCCCATGGTGCTGGAGATGTCGATGGAGAGCATCTTCGCGGTCGTCGACATCTTCTTCGTCTCGCGGCTGGGCGCGGACGCGGTGGCGGCGGTGGGGCTCACCGAGTCGCTCCTGATGCCGGTGTACGCGCTGGCGATGGGGCTCGCGATCGGCGCTAGCGCCCTGGTGGCCCGCCGCATCGGCGAGCGCGACGCGGAGGGGGCGGCGCGCGCGGCCGTCCAGTCGCTTCTCCTGGCGCTGGTGGTGTCGGTGGTGCTGGGCGGATTGGGCGCGGTGTTCGCGCCGCGGCTCCTGGGGGTGATGGGCGCGTCTCCCCGCGTCATCGAGATCGGCGTCACCTTTGCCCGCGTGATGCTGGGCGGCGAGGCGGCCATCATCCTCCTCTTCGTCGTCAACGCCATCTTCCGCGGCGCGGGCGATGCCGCCATCGCCATGCGCGTGCTCTGGATGGCGAACGCGCTGAACATGGCGCTCGCTCCCTGCCTGATCTTCGGGCTTGGACCCTTTCCGGCGCTTGGTGTCACCGGCGCGGCGGTGGCCACGACCTTTGGACGCAGCACTGGGGCGGCGTACGCCGTCTGGCGGCTCACGCGGCCCGGCGGTCGCATCCCCGTGGGCCGCCGCCACCTGCGCCCCGAGCCGGCGCTGATGGCGCAGATCGCCCGTCTCTCCGGCTCCGCGGCGGTGCAGTCGCTGGTGGGTACGGCGAGCTGGATCGGGCTGGTGAGGATCATCTCCATCTTTGGGAGCGCCGCGCTGGCGGGCTACACCATCGGCATCCGCGTGGTGGTCTTTGCCCTCCTCCCCAGCTTCGGGATGAGCAACGCCGCCGCCACCATGGTCGGCCAGGCGCTCGGCGCCCGAAAGCCGGAACGCGCCGAGGAGGCCGTGTGGAAGGCCGGCTTCTACAATCTGTGCTTCCTGGGAAGCATCGGCGCGCTCTTCGTCCTCTTTGCTCCCGCCCTGGTCTCGCTCTTCACCAACGACCCGGCGGTCGCCGTCCACGCGGTCTCGTGCCTGCGCATCATCGCGAGCGGCTTCCTCTTCTACGCATACGGCATGGTGTTCACGCAGTCGTTCAACGGCGCGGGCGACACCCTTACCCCCACCATCATCAACCTGGTGGTGTTCTGGCTCTGGGAGATCCCGCTGGCCTACGTGCTCGCGATCCACCTCGGTCTCGGCCCGCGCGGCGTCTTCTGGTCCATCACCATCGCCTTCTCCACCCTCGCCGTCGTCAGCGCCATCCTCTTCCGCCGCGGCAGGTGGAAGACGCGTAAGTTGTAACGCGCTGGTCGGCAGGAATCGAGGCGGGGCGGAGGGTGGGCAGACACACAGGTCTGCCCCTACGGGTATTGGCGTGCGTGACGGGAGACGGGGCAGGTATGGCACGGGCGTGATAAATCACGCCCCTACGGGCTTTCGGCGCAACGGGGCGGGAGTTCTCCCCCTCAACCGCCCTGCGCCCCCGCAGGCGGGGGAGGGGGCCGGGGGGGAGGGGGGCTCCCCTGCCATTCCGGCACACTTCCCCGGCACAGAACTTCCTTTTTCCCCGTGCGACGAGTGCCCCCGAAAAGGAGTAACGTATGCCCAATTTTGAACGTTTGACGGTGAAGGCCGGCGAGGCCATCCAGGCGGCGTCCAACGCCGCGCGGCAGGCCGGCAATCCGCAGATAGAAGACTCCCACCTGCTGGCGGCGCTGCTCGACCAGGAGGAGGGGATCGTCGTCCCCATCCTGCAAAAGGTGGGGGTGAACGTGGCGCGGCTCCGCAGCGAGAACGACGCGGCCGCCGCACGCCTTCCCAAGCAGTCGGGCGCGCAGCCGCACCTGTCGCGCGAGCTGAACGAGGTGCTGGACCGGGCCGAGCAGGAGGCGCGGGACCTCAAGGACGAGTACGTCTCCACCGAGCACCTGCTTCTCGGCCTGGCGGAGAAGGGGTTCACCGCGCGCGACCTCCTGCGCGCGCAGGGCGCCCGGCGCGAGACGCTGGCGGACGCGCTCCAGCAGGTGCGCGGCTCGCACCGCGTGACGGACCAGAACCCCGAGGACAAGTACCAGGCGCTCCAGCGCTTCTCCGTGGATCTCACGGAGCGCGCGCGGCGCGGCAAGCTGGACCCGGTGATCGGCCGCGACGAGGAGATCCGCCGCGTGGTGCAGGTGCTCAGCCGCCGCACAAAGAACAACCCCGTGCTCATCGGCGAGCCCGGCGTCGGCAAGACGGCGATCGCGGAGGGACTGGCGCAGCGCATCGTCAACGGCGACGTGCCGGAGGGGCTGCGCGACAAGACGCTGGTGTCGCTCGACATCGGCGCCATGCTGGCCGGCGCCAAGTACCGCGGCGAGTTCGAGGAGCGCCTCAAGGCCGTCCTCAAGGAGCTGACCGACTCGGCCGGCAAGTTCATCGTCTTCATCGACGAGCTGCACAACATCGTCGGGGCGGGGAAGACCGAGGGGTCGCCCGACGCCGGGAACATGCTGAAGCCAGCCCTGGCCCGCGGCGAGCTGCGGCTGGTGGGCGCCACCACGCTCGACGAGTACCGGCAGTACATCGAAAAGGATGCGGCGCTGGAGCGGCGCTTCCAGCCCGTGTTCGTGGGCGAGCCGACGGTGGAGGCCACCATCGCCATCCTGCGCGGGCTCAAGGAGCGCTACGAGGTGCACCACGGCGTGCGCATCACCGATCCGGCCATCGTGTCGGCGGCCACGCTCAGCAACCGCTACATCGGAGACCGTTTCCTGCCGGACAAGGCGATCGACCTGATCGACGAGGCGGCGAGCCGGCTGCGCATCGAGATCGACTCGCTTCCGCAGGAGATCGACGAGGTGCAGCGGCGCATCATGCAGCTCGAGATCGAGCGCAACGCCCTGCAGCGCGAGAGCGACCCCGAGAGCCGCGATCGGCTGAACCGCGTGGAGGAGGAGATCGCGGGGCTCGTGGAGCGCTCGTCGGGGATGAAGGCGCAGTGGCAGAGCGAGAAGGCGGTGATCGCCGAGATGCGCGCGCGCAAGGAGAAGCTGGACGAGCTCAAGGTGGAGCTGGACCGCGCCGCGCGCACGGGTGACCTGAACCGCGCGGCCGAGATCCAGTACGGCCAGATCCCCGCGCTCCAGAAGGAGATCGCCGACGACGAGGCGCGGCTGGCCGAGCTGCAGAAGTCGTCGCGCTTCCTCAAGGAGGAGGTGGACAGCGACGACATCGCCGAGGTGGTGGCGAAGTGGACCGGCATCCCGGTGACGCGCATGCTGCAGAGCGATCGCGAGCGGCTGGCGCACCTGGACAAGCACCTCGACAAGCGCGTCATCGGCCAGACGGAGGCGACGGAGGCGGTGGCGAACGCCGTGCGCCGCTCCCGCGCGGGGATGCAGGACCCCAACCGGCCGATCGGCTCTTTCATCTTCCTGGGCCCCACCGGCGTCGGGAAGACGGAGACGGCGCGCGCGCTCGCCGAGTTCCTCTTCGACAGCGAGGAGGCGATGGTGCGCATCGACATGAGCGAGTACATGGAGAAGCACGCCGTGAGCCGCCTGATCGGCGCGCCGCCGGGGTACGTGGGCTACGAGGAGGGCGGCCAGCTCACCGAGGCCGTGCGGCGGCGCCCGTACTCGGTGGTGCTCTTCGACGAGATCGAAAAGGCGCACGCCGACGTCTTCAACGTCCTGCTCCAGATCCTGGACGACGGGCGGGTGACCGACTCGCAGGGGCGGACGGTGAACTTCCGCAACACGGTCATCATCATGACCTCCAACATCGGGAGCCCGCTGATCCTGGAGCGGTCGCGCCTGATGGCCGATCCGGCGGGCGCGCTGGAGGTGGAGGCGGCGGTGCTGGGCGAGCTGCGGCGCCACTTCCGCCCCGAGTTCCTGAACCGGGTGGACGACATCATCGTCTTCAAGCCACTCGGCACCGCGGAGCTCACGGTCATCGTGGACCTGCAGCTGCGCCGGCTGGAGCGGATGCTGGCGGACCGCAAGATCACGCTGCAGGTGACCGACTCGGCCAAGCAGCTGATCGCCGAGGAGGGCCACGATCCGGCGTACGGCGCGCGCCCGCTGAAGCGCGCCATCCAGCGCCTGGTGCAGAACCCGCTCGCCATGCGCGTCCTCGAAGGCGACTTCGGCGACGGCGACACGGTGGTGGTGGACCGCGAGCCCGGGTCGCACCAGCTCGTGTTCCGCTCGGGCGCGGAGGCTCCGGTGGAAGTGGCCGCCTAACAGCAGGTCTCACGCGGAGACGCGGAGGCGCGGGGAGAGGATCTCCGCGCCTCCGTTTTTGCGCCGTGACAGCGGGGGGCACAGGCATTACCTTGCGCCGCGACAGCCCTCCCGCCGCATCCCTTCGATCCAGGCCCCGCCATGAACCTCCGCATCGCGTTCTGTCTGCTGCTCGCCGCCTGCGCCGCGCCGCAAAACGAGGACGCCGACACCGCCACGCCGCAGGGCGTGGTGCGGGTCACGCAGGAGAATTCGGGGAAGACGGTAACGCTCCGGACGGGCGGGAGGATGGAGGTGGCGCTGGAGTCGAACGCGACGACCGGGTACTCGTGGCAGCGCGAGGGCGGCGACACGGCCGTGCTCGCAACGGACAGCTCGCGCTACCAGCCGGACAAGGCGGCACCCGGGGTGGTGGGGTCGGGCGGCACGCAGATCCTTGCCTTCCGGGGGGCGCGGGCGGGGCGCACGAGGCTGGTGCTGGTGTACCGCCAGCCGTGGAACGGAGGCGGGACCAGCGACCGCCGGTGGGAGGCGGAGGTGGTCGTGCAGCCGTAGGGTTGCGCGGGGCCGCGCCGCAGGTCTACACTTGAGGCACACCCACCCCCGACACATCTCCACGCCAAGCGGTTCTCCCGGAGGCCCCGTGCATCTCAGGCGCATCATCCCGCTCGCCATTTTCGTCCTTGCAGCCGCGTGCGGCGGCGCGCGTACGTCTCCGCCGCCGGGGCCCAGCGGCGCGGCTGCCCCGGCCGCCGCGGTGGAGCGCTTCCTCCGCCTGGTGGAAGCCAAGAACTACCGCGAGATGGGGCTGGTCTTCGGCACCAAGGACGGCAACATCTACCGGATCGACCCCGCCCGTCAGGTGGAGCAGCGGATGTTCGCCATCGCCTCGATCCTGGAGCACGAGTCGTTCAGCATCGCCAACGAGGAGCAGATCCCCGGCCGCTTCGGCGAGGCCATGCGCATGACGGTCAACCTCACCTCCGGGCGCCAGCGGAAGCAGGTCCCCTTCACCACCGTCCGCTCCGGCGGCAGCTGGCTGGTGGAGCAGGTGGACCTCGAGCGCATCACCCGCACCGAGTTCTGAAAACAGCGGGCCTCACGCGGAGACGCGGAGAGAAGCTCTCTCTGCGCCTCCGCGTCTCCGCGTGAACCCAATCCGTAGAAGCCTGTCAGGTGTGCGAGCTTTCGAGAAGCTCCACCAGAACGCCGCCCGTGGACTTCGGGTGTATGAAGGCGACGCGGTGGCCGTGGGCGCCGGCGCGAGGCGTTTCGTCGATGAGCTGGGCGCCCTCGGCGCGGTAGCGGTCGAGCTCGGCGGCGATGTCTTCGACGCGGTAGCACAGATGGTGCATCCCGGCGCCGCGGCGAGCGAGGTACTTCGCCACCGCGGAGTCTTCGCGGACGGGGGCCAGGAGCTCCAGGCGGCCTTCACCGGCGCCCACGAACACCACCTCCACCCCCTGGCTCTCGACGACCTCGCGGCCGTACCCCTTCCCTCCGGTGATAGATTCGAAGAGGGGGAGCGAATCGTTCAGGGAATGAACCGCGATTCCAACGTGGTCCAGCGCCCGCTCGGTCATCGGCCCTCGCAGTGACGGGAGTAGTCAACAATCAGGTAGCCGCCAAGTTAGCCCCGCCCCGCGGGCACGGCTACCGGCCTTCGGCACAGGATGGTATAAGATGGCGGACAGCAACAACGTGATCGAGATCACGGACGCGACCTTCAGCGACGTGACCGGCCAGGCCGGGCTCTCCATGGTCGACTTCTGGGCCGTGTGGTGCGGGCCGTGCCGCATGGTGGCCCCCATCGTGGAGCAGCTCGCGGACGACTACGCGGGCCAGGTGACGGTCGGCAAGCTGGACGTGGACAACAACCAGCGCAGCGCCGCGCAGTTCAACGTGCGCTCCATCCCCACCATCCTGTTCTTCAAGGACGGCAAGGTGGTGGACACGGTGATCGGCGCCGTCCCGCGCCCGGCCCTCGAGGCCAAGATCAAGCAGCACCTGGGCGCGGCGGCCGCGTAACCTCCGCCTATCCGAAGCCGGGGAGGGCCGTCGAGGCTCTTCCCGGCTTTTTAGTGCCTGGGGAATGGGGAATGGGGAATGGGAATGGAGAACGGCGACCCCATCCTATCCGCGCCGCCCCTTCTGTCATCCTGAGCGACGCGCCTCACTGTCCTCGCCCGTGCTCCGTCCTGTGGCGCGTAGCGAAGGATCTACTGCGCGTGACGAGAGACCCGCCCCGCAACGCCGTCCTCCTGCCTCGTCGGCTAGATTCTTCGGTCGCCTCAGGGGGTCACGCGCACCACGGGCTTTGGTGCGGGCGGCTCCCTCAGGATGACAAAAGGAAGGAGCGCGGTTTGCGTTCGCACTTGGCACTTGGCACTTGGCACTTCTTTTCCGCCTTGCGCGCGCCGACGGAAAGTGTACGATTGGACGTCACCCACTTCCCCCGCGCTGCGCGATGATCCACCACTTCCCACACGAAGCGGCCTTCCTCCCCCGCACCAAGCTCAGCTACGTCAACCTCCCGGGGATCCTGAGCGACGGGAAGCGCGACCGGGCGGCGCGCGTGTCGGGGTTCGTGTGCATCCAGCTGGGGGAGCGGTGCTACCTGATCTTCCTGCGCAACGGTGAGCCCTTCCACTCCGCGCGCCTCCAGGCGGACGAGGGGCGCGGGGCCGCGGCGCTGTCCGAGGTGCTGCGCATCGCCGCCACCGAGAGCGAGCGCGGCGAGGCGGGGCAGATCGGGTACTTCGGCGCGCCGGAGGCCCAGCTCCAGGCCATGCTCGCGACGCTCGTGCAGGAGCCGGTGGAGTGGGCCGCGTCGGTCGATTGCACGCGCCCCGAGCTCCTCTTTCCGCACCTGCGCCAGCGGCACTTCACCGGCGTGCTGGAGATGACGTCCGCCGGGCGGCACCACTACATGGTCTTCGAGGACGGCGTTTTTCGATCCGGATACTTCACGGAGCGCGACGGCACCGTCCCCGTGCCGGAATTCCTGCGCTCGGTGTTCGGGGCGGCGGGCGGCGCGCCGCGGGTGATCCCGTATCCCGCGCTCGGCACCCTTCCCGTGCAGGCCGGCCCCGGACTCGTGGACCTCTACCGCCGCATGGTGGGCGGCATCCTGCGCGAGCTTTCCTCCTCCCTCGGCCGTGACGCGGCGATGGCGATGGTGCGCGCGGCACAGGCCGAGGTGGGCGGACGCCTCCCCGCCGCGCGCGCCTTTCACCTGACTGACGAGGGCCGCGTCGTGGGCGACCCCGTGGCCACGCCCGAGGGGCTGACCGAGGCGGTGGCCGGCTGGCTGACGGCCGCCCTGATCGCCGGCTCGCGCCACGACGGCGTGGACCCCGCCGCGATGGTGGAGCGGGTGGCGCGCGACAGCCGCTTCGTACTGCAGGAGCACGGCTTCTTCGACCGCCTCCCCTGGGCGGTGTCGCTCTAGTGGCGGCGCTCTACGTCGTCTCCACCCCGATCGGCAACCTGGGCGACATCACCCGCCGCGCCGTCGAGGTCCTGGGCAGCGCGGACGTGGTGCTGGCCGAGGACACCCGCCGCACCTCCATCCTCCTCCGCCATTTAGACATCCAGACGCGGCTGATGTCCGCGCACGAGCACAACGAGGCGGGCCGCGCCGCCACCGTCGTCGCTATGCTGAGGGAGGGGAAGAAGGTGGCCCTCGTCTCCGACGCCGGCACGCCGCTCCTTTCCGACCCCGGCGCCCGCATCGTGCGCGAAGTGG
>DASVTZ010000094.1 GCA_036387335.1 Longimicrobium sp. | reverse complement strand
ATAACGACTTAACCCATCTATGGCCGCTCCGGGCGCGTTGTACACGCTTTCGGGGCGGCTTTGTTGCATCTTCATGTAGGGCAACTGGTTACCGATCTGTGTCAGCGACCACTGTCGAACCCCTACACAGAGACACAGAGGTAAAAAGAGAGGGCTTGCGCGGTTTCCGGCTGCTCTGAATGTAAGATAGACTTCTCGTAACTATTCGATTGGTATGATCTATGTGACCGAATCCGAGCAGGGTAGCCGATGCCGAAGCCGAGCCTGTCAGCCTTTTCTTGGCGAGCGGGCGCGGGTCGTCTCGTGCCGCGCGGTATCACTCCCACGCCCGCAACGTCTTCCAGTCCAGCAGGCGCACCGCCCTGCCCCCCTCGGTGACGCGCCAGTAGACCACCCCCGCCCGGTCCGGATCGTTCCGGCGCTCTGCGAAGCCCCACCGGATGAGCCAGTGAAGGTCCGTACCGTCGATCGCGATGTGCTGTTATCTGGCGTAAAGCGCGTGCTCCGCCGCATATTCTGCTACCCTCGTGCGAAGGAAAAATCCCAGCCACAGGACGGAACCCATGAAAGCACCCCGGCTCGCGCTGGCCCTGCTCTCCGTTGCTGCCCTCGCAGCGTGCGCCGACGGCACACCTACGGCGGTGGTCCCTGCCGGGTCGGCTTACGACGCTGGTGGGTTCGGGATGGGCGGCGGGAACGTGGTGCCGACGGACACCACTGATGCGAATACGACCTCCAGCACGACGGCCACCGCGCCCGACTTATTGGAGGCGGGGCGCGGCGGCTTTGGTATGGGCTCGGGCGGCTGAGCTACTTTCGTCCCGACATCGTGAACAAACCGCCTACGGCTCCTAAACGTAGGAACCGCAGGCGGCGGTGGGCCCATCACCATGCAGCCAAAGATCGTCTCGCTCGTGCCTGCGTCTTATTGCGAGTTCATAGCGTACGTCACTTGGTTCAGACGGATAGAATGGGTGCGTCCGCCCCGTTCGATCTTGAACTCTCCGCCCCAGCCATAGCTCCTGAGCAGGCCCGTGCGCCAACTAACGGTTCCCGCGGCGTAGCTATATTGTCCCTGGCCCTTCAAGTTGTCGCCATTGTCATAGAATCTATAGCTGTTGCCGGAGAGACTGATCCGGCCCAGCCGAATCGGATTGCTCCCCCTGCCATAACTGTAAATGTCGTAGTCTCCGGAGCGGGGCGATCCCCCCGCCTGCACTGGCGCTGCTGGTCCCGGCCGGATTGGGATCGCCGGGGCTTGCACCGGGCGAGGGGCCGCCGGCCTGCTCGCCGGATTTGGGGCTGATTGCACCGGTCGCGAACGCATGCGACCGAGGTTCACCGCTCGCTCGAAGTAGCCGCTGGTGGTGTACGCGTTCTTCTCTCGCACGATCGCCTGGGTCCCATCGGGCGTCAGCCTCACGAATTCAGCATCCGTCCATTCAGCCCCGTCACTATACTGAACCGCCTGACCGGGCTGATACGAGACTTGCGCGCTGGCAGGCGCGGCAACGCAGACAGAGATGGCGAAGCTACAAACCTCTAGCCACCGGCGTCCGGGTCGAAGCGCACAGGCGATGGCCCCACCGACGGCAGCGTTCGTGAATTTCTTCATGTGGAGGGGCACTCGGGGGTGGGGTGATGCGGCTGAACATCCCGACGCGGGACCAAGTCAGCCCGGCCCAGTATACAGCCCCTTTGCCAGTGAACCTATAGTGCGCTTGATGCCCGTCGCGTAGCGGGCCGCTCCCAGGCCGTCGGCATGCGCACTTGAAAACGATGTAGGTTGGTGCACCTCTCCAACTCATTGCGCAATATGCAAGTATCTTAGCATCGGGCCCACGCCGATCAGACAGAAGAGGCCGCGAGCGTGGCAGATCGGGTGATGTTCGGCACCTGAACCCGGAACCTCCGTTCCCGTGTTTGTCCCGCGCAGGGGGCGGGACCTCCTGCAAAAATCTCAGAATCGGTCCCTGTTAATCGAGCCGACATACCCGGAGCCGCAGGCGGAAAGCAAACCGCCTGCGGCTCCTAAACGTAGGAACCGCAGGCGGCGATGGGCCCGGTAGGATTCGAACCTACGACCAAAGGATTATGAGTCCCCTGCTCTAACCGCTGAGCTACGGGCCCTCCGGACGGAAGGATGCCTGAATATACAACGCGAGCCGCGCGGAGCAACGCGGTGAGAAATCGCAACGCATCACGGGTTCTCTCAAAGCAACCCTGGATGCCGTACAAGCATGCTCCAACTTCGTCCCGCTGGGGAGTCGCCGCACGGCCTATTTACCAACCCCGACCGCCGATTCAGTTGCACGCAGGGATCTCGCACGCTACCAATTCACCATTCACCTCGCCGGACTCAACGCCGCTTCGTCTTGTCCGGTGCCGTCCCTTACCCGCTACCACCCTATCCTCCATGCCTCCGCTAACTCACGATCTCCAAACCGGCTTCATTGGGACGCGCGTAATTGAGGCCGCCGAGAATTACACGCGCGCTACCCCCCTCCCGCCCAAGCACAATCACCACGGCGGCGGAATCGTGCGGTGCCAGGATGATAGCGAGTTCTGGGATCTCGTACTCGCCAATAGTAACCACTGGTGGGGAGAGAGGTTTTGCTTCAATCACCCCGTAGTCTTCTCGGAGTGGACTCCCCGGGTCCCTGGACTCTACTGGCGTTCCGAGTCCGGGACACTTCGTCGGGTGGCCGCTGGCGACGTTGAGAGACAAAACGGACGGAACCTCACGCTTAATCCCTTCGGTAAGTCACGAGTTGTGGTTGGCGGCGTGGGAACGCTCCGACTGCCACCTTCCGAGCAAGGGTTCCGTTTGTGCTCAATCGGAACCTCGTCGAACGTTTCGGCTGCGGTACCCATCTTGATCAGCCCCGAAGCATGGGAACGTAACGTGTACAGGGAGGGAGATGCTTTGCTGCTGCCACCTATGCGATGGGAGCAGATGCCCCACGAATGGGCGGGGCGCTTCCCCACTATAGCGGGGATCCCGCGTGGAGTGCTGCGCATCGGGCCCGACACAGCGGTTCATGAACGCCTCGGGCCTGCTGCCACGCAGATCCAACCATTTGCCTTGATGGAGTACCACGAGGGTAATTCAGAGCTATTCGCATTTGTATTCGCCAGCGCGGTCTCCGGACGTACCGACTGCCGCGGCAGTGTGGCGCGTTTTTTCGCGCGCTACTGCCGCGACAAAGGTCGTGACGGAAGGTACCTCACTTCTGCCGACGTTTCAGAGCCGCTCTGGGACGCGGAGTACCCCACGCCAGAGGACCTCCGACGCTCTGACGGGACGGCGGGTTCTCACCTTCGACTCCTCGAGCGGAGGGTACGTGAAGCTCACCTAGGGGAGCGTACTCTGCAGGCGCTTCAGGAGGCGCTCAGTTCGCTTCCGGATGACTCCCATCTTGCGCGCCTCTCCACCCGTATCGGTATCCCCCCCGCGCATTGGCGAAGCGGTGTCACCCTCTCCGCTGCATGTGTCCGCTTCCTCGACCATGTTCCGCCGGAGAAGCTGCCCGAACTGGTTGACGCGCTGGCACAGGATTATCCGACTTTGTTCCGACCTCTACCATCCCCTTCGTAATGGAAAACCACGAAAACGAACATCGCCGCGCAGCTTTTCTCAACGACCTTCTCGCCGATTTATACCCCACCGTAGAGGAGTCCCGGCGTGTAGTCGTACGAGCTGAGCTGCGGCCGGCGTTCATCCGCTTCAATGCGGCGGCTATCATCAACTGGTTTGAGATTATAGAGGAGGCGAAACGTCGCTCAAAGATGGACGATCTGGTAGCTGTGGCGTTAGCTGATTTTCCCGAGAACCCAATGCTTCAAGCATTGCACCGGCACGAACCAGCGCCTGTCGCGGGTCCAGACGTACAGCGTGACCTTCCTTGGCACGGCGCGCCCGGATCGGCGTTAGAAGAGAAGATCATCGGGAGCCGGAGCACGCTCCTGCCGATCTCATTTCTTGAAGTTGGCCTAGCACGTTCGCGCGCGGTTAGCCGGATCGTACTGGCGGATGGTTCAAGCGGGACGGGGTTCCTTTTAAACGACGCACTTCTACTCACCAACCATCATGTGGTGCAGGACGCAGTTGAGGCGGAGAACAGCGTCGCCGAGTTCAACTACCAGCTCACCGTCCGCGGCAACGCAGCTCCGGTCGAGCGGCTGCGGCTAGACCCCACACGGGCATTCGCGACAAGTGCGCAAGATGACTGGACCATTGTCGGGCTCGAGCGTGTACCCGCAGACGCCAAACCGCTCGAACTCCGCACCGTCGAGATCAAGGTGGGGGACTTTGTGTCCATCATCCAACACCCCGCAGGGGGTTACAAGCAGATTGGGATGTTCCACAACACAGTGGCCTACGTTGGGGAGGGGCGTGTGCAGTATCTAACTGACACGCTTCCAGGCTCGTCAGGATCCCCTGTGTTCAACGAACATTGGCAAATGGTAGCGCTGCACCATAGCGGCGGTTTCATTCGCGAACCAGGGACCAAGGCATCGTATTACAGGAACGAAGGCATCCACATCAACCGGGTCATCGATGGTTTGCGAAGCGTAGGGTTGACGACCCGTTGAGGCGTCCGACGTCCTTGGATCGCACGGAGATGATGGGAGTCGCCGACACGGTTATCACGCCAAGCGGCCCAGGAAGCACAACGACGCTAGAGGAGCCGCGCTGATTTCAACGCGGCTCCCGTCCTTTACTTCGTTCCGAACAGCCGGTCGCCGGCGTCGCCGAGGCCGGGGAGGATGTAGCCCTGCTCGTTCAGCTCGCGGTCGAGGGCGGCGGTGAAGATCTGGACGTCGGGGTGGTCGTTGAGCATGCGCTGCACGCCTTCGGGGGCGGCGACCAGGCAGACGAACTGGATGCGCGCCACCCCCTGCTTCTTGAGCGACGCCACCGCCGCCGAGGCGGAGCCGCCCGTGGCCAGCATGGGGTCCAGGACGATGAAGTGGCGCTCGTTGGGGGTGCTGGGGATCTTGAAGTAGTAGTCGACCGGCTCCAGCGTCTCATGGTCGCGGTACAGGCCGATGTGGCCCACGCGCACCGAGGGCATCAGCCGCGCCACGCCGTCCACCATCCCCAGCCCGGCGCGCAGGATGGGGACGAGCGTCAGCTTCTTGCCGAAGATCATCTCCTCGGTGGTGCGCTCCAGCGGGGTCTCGATCTCCACGTCGTGGACGGGGAGGTCGCGGGTGACCTCGTACGCCATCAGGGTGGCGATCTCGTCGACGAGCTCCTTGAACTTCTTCTTGGACGTTTGCTTGTCGCGCAGCACCGCCAGCTTGTGGCGGATCAGCGGGTGCCGGATGACGGTCAGGTTGGGAAATTGGCTCACGGGCTCCTCCGCGGGGTTGGCCGGTCTGCGTGAAGCTACGCCCCGGCGCGCCGCCGTCAACCGGCATGGAACCTGCCCGCCCCGCCGCCGCCCTTTTCCGCGACGTTCGCGCGGACGCGCACCCATCCGGAGCCCCACCCGATGAGCGAGATCCACCCCGCCGACGCGCCGTACGCCGAGCTGCAGCGCCACCTCCGAGAGTCGGCGACGCTGGCCTCCGCCGCGGCGGTGCTGGGGTGGGACCAGGAGACGTACATGCCGACCAGGGCCGCCGCCCTGCGCGGCGAGCAGATGGCCGCGCTCTCCGCCATCGTGCACGAGCGCCGCACCGCCGCGCGCGTGGGCGAGCTGATCGCCGCGTGCGAGGAGGACCCGTCGCTGCGCGATGACGAGGAGACGCAGGCCAATCTCCGAGCGTTGCGCCGTGACTACGACCGCGCCACGCGCATCCCGACCTCGCTGGTGCGCGCCTTCGCGCAGACCACCTCGCGCGCCATGCACGAGTGGCGCGGCGCGCGCGAGGCGGGGGACTTCGGCGCATTCGCCCCCTGGCTGCAGGAGGTGGTGGACCTGAACCGCGAACGGGCGGCTGCGCTGGGCGTGCCTCCCGGCGGCGAGGCGTACGATGCGCTGCTGGAGGACTTCGAGCCGGGGATGACCGCCGCCGGGATCCGCCGCACTTTCGACGCGCTGCGCGCCGGGCTGGCGCCGCTCATCCGCGAGGTGGCGTCGTCGGAGCGGAAGCCGGACGACGCGTGGCAGCGCACAGCCGTGCCCATCGAGCGGCAGGTGGCGTTCAACCGCGGGGTGATGGAGGGGATGGGCTTCGACTTCGAGGCGGGGCGGCTGGACGTCTCCACGCACCCGTTCTGCGAGGGGATCGGGCCCCACGACGTGCGCATCACCACCCGCTACCGCGAGGACGCGTGGGCCGACGCGCTCAGCGCCACCATGCACGAGACGGGACACGCGCTCTACGAGCAGAACCTGCCCAAGGCGGAGCGATTCGGACAGCCGCTGGCGGAGGCGGCCAGCATGGGTATCCATGAGAGCCAGTCGTGGATGTGGGAGAACCTGGTGGGCCGCTCGCGCCCGTTCTGGGAGTGGGCGCTCCCGCGCATGCAGGCCGCGCTCGGCGAGCCCGCGCTCCACGCGCTGGACGTGGACACGGTGTACCGCGGGATGAACGTCGTGCAGCCGCACCTGATCCGCATCGAAAGCGACGAGGCGACGTACAACCTGCACATCATGATGCGCTTCGACCTGGAGCTCGCGTTGCTGACCGGCGACCTGGCGGTCAAGGACCTCCCCGCCGCCTGGAACGACCGCATGCGCGACGACCTGGGCCTCACCGTCCCCGGCGACGCGCAGGGGGCGCTGCAGGACATCCACTGGTCGATGGGCGCCATCGGCTACTTCCCCACCTACACGCTGGGGAACCTGTACGCCGCGCAGTTCTGGACCACCATCCGCGATGCGCTTCCCGAACTGGACGACCAGCTCCGCCGCGGCGAGTTCGCGCCGCTGACGGCGTGGCTGCGCGAGAACATCCACGCCCACGGCCGCCGCTACACCGCGCCCGAGCTGTGCGAGCGGATCACTGGCCGGCCGCTGAGCCACGAGCCGCTTCTGGGGTATCTAGAAGGGAAGCTGCGGCCGATCTATGGGATCTGAGACGCGGCAGGGCCGGACCGATCGCGTGCAGCCCGCGACTTCGGTACGCTCTTACCCTTCACCTGCCGACGGTCAGCACCTTGGAACAGACGGGTGGGCGCTCCGCCGGACCTTCACCCGGTCCGGCGTTGTTCAGGGTTGGCGACGTTACGGACGAGTTCGTCGCTTGTGTGCAGCAGGAGATCGCTTCGCTGCCGGCTGGCGCTATGGCACGCATGGCCGACGGCATGGTCACGATCCACATCGCGGCGCGGCTCACCAGGGCACTCCCGGCCCTCAGGGGCCAGCCGGTACCGTCTGAGTACCGCGCGCTGGGCGCCACGAGTTGGGACGCGATCGCGGGAGCGTACATCTGGAAATCGCGACAGATCGGGATCGCCGAGCAGGTAGAGATTGCCGGAGAGGTGTTCGACGCAGAGGGAGCGGAACACGTGATCCGACACGAGGTAGGACACGCATTGTACGACCTAGGACGGTTTTCGAGGTCTGAGGGCTTTCTCCGGGCTTGGCAACGGGGTTGCATCCTGGCCGAGGCGCTTGGGTTTGGCGACGCGTTGAGTTATTTTTCACACCCCCGGCACGGTCGCAGCGAGGTCTTTGCCGAGGGTTTCGCCCTCGCCACGACCGGTACCGCTCGGGTAGAAACGGGTCCGATGCGACGGTCGTTCGGGGCGGCGCTGGGGTTCGTCCGCGCGTATGCAAGGAGCTTGAGATGACAACGATCTTCGCGGAATTGCGTGCCGATGGCAGAGTTGCGCTGCAGATCTCGGTCGCGGGCGAGACGGCGAGCGGGCAGACGCACCTCAGCATACCGCGCGGCGGGAAAGCGCTCGGACTCGACTACGACGAGTGGCTCCCTTTGGTCGGCCGGAGGATCACAAGCTCCGACGTGGAGGAACTGCGCCGCGCGGGCTCCCCGGTGGCCTGAATGGTCACGGTTCGAGCAAAGCGCCCCGGGCAAGCAGGAAAGCTTACTGGGGCGCTTGGTTTTGGGCGGGTTTGTCCGGCGGTTGCAACCGCTGCGCCGGGGGATGAATCCCTGAAACGACGCGAAGCCGGCTGAAGCCGGCTCTAGGAATGCGAGATTGAACCGGGAATCCGCGGAGGCAGACTCCGCGTGGTTCCAATTCGTTCGTTCCCGAGATGCGGACGGTTGTGGATGCGGGCGTGCGGGAGGCCGGCGGCGGCGTGTGACCAGGGCACGGGCAGCCACGCGGGGCTGCCCCTACGGGATTGATGGGCGTGGGGCGGGTCTGGTCTGCGGCGGTGCACGAAGGTTGTTGACAGGAGAGCGACCACAGGTAATCGTCGGGAAGAATACGGTGCGTCGGCTCGGACCGGTGATCGCCTCGCCGCTCCGGTTCGCCCGCCGCGTTCCGGCCATCCTCGGCAAACGCCCCCATACCCCAGCAGCCGGAGCATCATGTCTGAGAAATCGCGGTTCACCGTCGCGGTCGTAGTGTTCGATTCGGTGGAGCTGGTGGACATGAACGGGCCGGCGGACGTGTTTTTCCACGCGAACGACTTCGTGCCGGGGAGCTACGAAATCGTCACGGTAGGCCCGAGCCGCGATGCCGTGCTCTCCGAGGGACACATTGTGGGGCTGGTGCCGACCTACTCTGCGGATGACCCTCTCGATCCGGATATCGTCGTCGTTCCCGGGCGCATTCCGCCGGGTACCACGGCGGGGCCGCGGATGACGGAGTGGGTCGCGGAGATGAGCGGCCGGGGCAAGACGATCCTGTCCGTGTGCGTGGGTATCTTCACGCTCGCGGAGGCCGGCCTGCTGAACGGGCGGCGCGCGACGACGCACTACCTCGCGATCGACGAGGTTGAGGAGCGCTTTCCGGCGATCGAGATGGTCAAGAACGTCCGCTACGTGGAGGACGGCCAGTTCATCACCACCGGCGGCGTCACGTCGGGGATCGACGGCGCGCTCGCGCTGGTCGCGAAGCTCTCGGGGGCCGATCTCGCGCAAAAGATCGCGGACCTGATGGTGTACGACATGTCCGCCCCCGTGCCGCCACGCACCATTCTACCGTTGGCGGGCGCGGCGGCATAACTACGGGGCGGGGGCACGGCAAAGGCGCTCCACCTTTCGAGGTGGAGCGCCTTTGCTTTCACGTGTGATCGTTACACGTTGCAGAGGCAGCACCCCCGGAAGCACGAGCCGGTGGCCGTCGGTCCGTAGTACTGCTTGCACAGCTCGCCGCACTCCGCGGTGGTGGAACAGGTGATGTATGGCTCGTTGTCCGAGCACTGCTGCTGGCGCGTGCTCGCGACGGCCGAGCGGGTACCGAAGCCCAACCCACCCGCTACCACCAGCGCGAATCCGAGGCGAACCGCTCGATCTAGAAGCCTGGGCATGATTCCCTCCTCACATGAATGGACACATCGGCGCATGCCGCGGGAGCGCGGCGCGCGCATGGTGAGCCCGCGGCGGGCTCAGATGGCGCAGATGCAGCAGCCCCTCGTGCAGTAACCCTGGGCGTCGGGCCCGAAGTAGGCCTGGCACGGCGCGTCGCACTCGCTGGCGGCGGTGCAGCTCTGATACGGCGCCTGGTGCGAGCAGTCCGGCGGGATGGCGCCCGCGTACGCAGTGCGGGCGCCGATCCCCAGCCCTCCCGCGACGACAAGGGCGAGCGTGAGACGTACGGCGCGATCGAGGAGCTTCGGCATCATCACCCTCTCGTCAATGGGAACACGTTGGCGCGGAGCGCGGGCTCAGCCGGGTGTGCGGGCGGGCGCCGCAGTGCGGGCGGCTGGCCGCGCGCCGGGGAGCGGGCGCGAGACGGCGGCGATCACGGAGTCGGCGGCGGGGCCCACGTCCAGGCGGCCGACGCGCGAGTGCATCACGCGGCCACGCTCGTCGATCACCAGCGTCTGCGGGACGTTGTTGAAGCGAAAGAGGCCGGCCGTGCGCGGGTCGAGCAGGATGGCGGAGGGGTAACGCAGGCCGTGCCGCTGGGCGTAGCGGCGCGTCGCCTCCAGGCTGTCGAGCGAGACGGCGACGACGCGGGCCGCGGGGTTGCGCTGCAGCTGGCCCGCGATGCTCTGCCAGGCGGGGATGCTCGCCAGGCAGAACGGACACTGCGTGTTGTACACGAAGAGCACCTGGCGCGTACCGGGCGCCACCTGGCCCAGCACGACGGACGAGCCGTCCACCGTGGGCGTGCTCTGCACGGGTACGAACGCGCCGGGCTGCAAGCTTCGCGAGCGCTGCAGGAGGAGGTCGCGCTCCTTGCGCGCGCCGTCCAGCTGGCGTGAGAGGACGAGCACCAGCGCCGTGGCGAAGAGCAGGGCGATCAGGGGGAAGAACGACGCGATTCGCTTCGCGGACATCGGGTTCTCTCGGCGGGTGGATACTGGACCGCTCCGCATCCTACTCCTTCGCGAAGCATGGCGCAATACGTTTGCTCCGTTGGCACGCCCGGGTCTCCGGGAGGGTGAGGGATCTCGCCCTCCCGAAGGGAATCGCGGCTCTTACACGTCGCGCGCGGGGTCGGCGACCCTTACCGGCACCAGGCTGGCGGCGCGGCTCCGGTTTCCGAGCTGCCCGCTGGCGTTGCTCCCCCAGCAGTAGACGCGGTGATCCGTCCCGATCCCGCACGTGTGGGCCTCGACTGGTCCGAACATCTCGTGGTGGCTGGACCCCGCGGCGCTCACCGACAGGAAGCGGACGCGGCCCTGGACGGCCTGCGGTTCGGCGGAAGCGGCCGGCGCGCCGGTCCCGAGCTCCCCGCTCGTGTTAGCCCCCCAGCAGTAGGCCTGGCCCGCAGTGGTGACGGCGCACCCGTGGAGCGTCCCTACGTCCAGGCTCTCGAACTGAAGCGTGGCTCCCAGCCGTTGCGGAACGCGCGCGCGATCCCGCCCCCAGCAGTACAGCGCCCCGCCCGTGTCCAGGCCGCAGGTGGAGACCAGCCCCGCGCGCACCGTCTTGAACGCCATCCCGGGCGCCACCCGCGTGGGGACGTTCGTTTGCCGCAGGTCGCCCGCGATGCCGAGCTGGCCGAAGGTGTTGTCGCCCCAGCAGAACGCCTCGCCAGTCGCCTTCACCCCGCACACGTGGGCGCTGTAGGCGTAGCCGCGGCTGCCGCCGAGCCCGGTGATGTAGGCTCCCGCGCTCACCTCCGCGAAGTCCGTGGCTCCGGGCATCAGCGTGAGCCACACGCCGATCGGCAACCCGCTCTGGTCGTTCATCCCCCAGCATGCGACCGCGCGAGCCGTGGTGACCCCGCACTCGACGTTGTACAGGTGCGGCGACAGGCTCGCGAACCGGGTGTCCGGGAACGTCGCCGCCGGCTCGGACCGCGTCCCTCCCCAGCAGTAGAGAGCGTCGTTCAGATCGACGCCGCAGGTGCTGTGGGACCCCGCGTGGAGGCTGCGGAAGCGGAGCCCGCCCCTCACGCGCCGCGGCTCGGGGACCGTGGACTCCGCCCCGGCGCCGAGCCCGAGCTCTCCGGCGTAGT
The DNA here is from genome assembly GCA_036387335.1 of Longimicrobium sp. Lineage (NCBI taxonomy): Bacteria > Pseudomonadati > Gemmatimonadota > Longimicrobiia > Longimicrobiales > Longimicrobiaceae > Longimicrobium > Longimicrobium sp. Next base: position 4,432 of record DASVTZ010000094.1, on the reverse strand, counting down.
TGGAGCCCCAGCAGTAGGCTTCGCCATCGGTCGTGAGCGCGCAGCTGTGCGCATTGCCCGTGGTCACGCTGGCGAACCGCGGCGGGGGGTCGCGGTCGTCGCCCGTGAGCCACTCGCAGCCGGCGAGGGGCAGCAGGACGGCGCAGACGGCGAGGCGGAGCAGGATGGAGCGGACCATTCGTGCCTCTGGAAAGTGGCATCGGGCAGCGGACGGACGTAAACGCCCGTAGCTGGGAGAATGCGACACGATGCGGAGCGCGCGCAAGATCGTGGTGCGGGCACGCGGGCGTGGTTGCCGGGCGTGGGGGCGCGCCTTACCTTGTCGCGCTCCGCAGCCACCCTCACACGGAGCCCGCGCCCTGAACGCGACCGTAGCCGCCACCGACCTCCCCTTCCCGCTGCGCGTGCGGGGCAAGGTGCGGGACGTGTACGACCTCGGAGACGCGCTGTTGATGGTCGCCACCGACCGGGTGAGCGCCTTCGACGTGGTGCTGCCTGACGCCGTGCCGCGCAAGGGCGAGGTGCTCACCCTGCTCTCGGCGTGGTGGTTCGCGCGCACCGCCGACCTGGTGCCCAACCACTTGCTGTCGGTCGATCCGGACGCCATTGCGGAGCGCTACCCCGCGCTGGCCCCCATGCGCGAGGTGTGGGCGCGGCGGTCGATGCTGGTGAGGAAGCTGGAGCCGTTCCCGGTGGAGTGCGTGGTGCGCGGGTACCTGTCCGGCTCCGCGTGGAAGGAGTACCGCGAAAGCGGCACCCTGGCCGGCGAGCCGCTTCCGGCGGGGCTGCGCGAGAGCGATCCGCTCCCCGAGCCGCTCTTCTCCCCCGCCACCAAGGCGGAAACGGGACACGACGAGAACATCGCCCTCGCCCGCATGCGGGAGATCGTGGGCGCGGAAGCGGCCGGCCGCCTCCGCGCCCATTCCCTTGCGCTCTACGCGCGTGGCCGCGAGACGGCGGCCCAGGCCGGGATCATCGTGGCGGACACCAAGTTCGAGTTCGGCACGGACGCGGACGGGACGCTGCGGGTGATGGACGAGGTGCTGACGCCCGACTCGTCGCGCTTCTGGCCGGCCGACCTGTATCAGCCGGGGCGCGGACAGCCTTCGCTGGACAAGCAGCCGCTGCGCGACTGGCTGGAGGGGCTGGTGGCCGAGGGGCGCTGGGCCAAGGCGCCGCCGGGCCCGCCTCTGCCACCCGAGGTGGTGGCGGAGACCTCCGCGCGCTACCAGGACGCCTTCCGCCGGCTCACGGGCATGACGCTGGACGACTTCCCCCTGCACTCCCCGGAGCTCGCGTGAACGTCGCCGTCCCGCGCCGCCGGCTCCGCCGCGGCATCGTCATCCTCCCCAGCGCCTTCACCCTGGGGAACCTCTTCCTGGGCGTGTGGGCGATTGTGGAGGCGTCGCGCGGCCAGTTCTGGAACGCGGGGTGGATGATCGTGCTGGCCGGCGTCATGGACATGTTCGACGGCCGCATCGCCCGCTTCACCGCCACCGGCTCGCCCTTTGGCGAGGAGCTGGACTCGCTGGTGGACGCGGTGTCGTTCGGCGTGGCGCCGGCGCTGATCATCTACTTCACCTACTTCCGCAACAGCGCGGGGGAGTGGAGCTGGATCGTCTGCTTCCTCTACATCGTGGCGGCCATCCTGCGGCTGGCGCGCTTCAACATCGAGCAGGCGGGCACGGAGAAGTCGTCGTTCCACGGACTTCCCTCCCCCATCTCCGGCGCGACGCTGGCGACGTTCTACGCCTTCACCACCACCGACTTCTGGAAGCGCTTCTTCCACGGCGTGCCCATGCCGCGGGCGGCGGGGTGGCTGGCGCTGGTGGTGGGGGTGCTGATGGTGAGCAACGTGCTCTACCCCGTGGTGCCGCGCTTCTCCTTCCGCACCTGGAGTGGGCGGCTGGCCTTCTTTCTGGCCTTCGCCGCCATCGTGGCGGCCTTCACGGTGCCGCAGTACTTCTTCTTCCCCATGGGCCTCCTGTACATCGCGTGGGGGCTGGTGAGGACGGTGCTGGCGGGGTTCGAGGAGAGGCTGCCGGACCGCGATCCCATGATCCTGGAAGAGCCGCGGGAGGAAGAGGCGCGCGAGCTGGACTACGAAGAGATGCGGCCCAGGCGCGAGCAGCCGCACGCTGACGAGGAGGCGACGTGACGGAGTACCGGATCGAAGTGCGCGTGACCCCCCGCCGCGGCATCCTGGACCCGCAGGGGAACGCGGTGTCGGGAGCGCTGGGCACCCTCGGCTTCCGCGGCGTGCGCGACGTGCACGTGGGACGGCTGATCGTCTTCCACATGGACGCGGAGAGCGAGGACGAGGCGCGCGAGCGCGGCGAGGCGATGTGCCGCCAGCTCCTGGCCAACCCGGTGACGGAGGACTTCAGCGTGCAGGTGGCGGCGGCCCCCGGGAGCGCCCGGTGAAGATCGGCGTGGCGACCTTTCCCGGCTCCAACTGCGACTACGACTGCTTCAAGGCCGTGCAGGAGACGCTGGAGGCGGAGGCCGTCTACCTCTGGCACCGCGAGCACGATCTGCAGGGGGTGGACGCCGTCTTCCTTCCCGGCGGCTTCAGCTACGGCGACTACCTGCGCGCCGGCGCCATCGCCGCGCAGAGCCCCATCATGCGCGAGGTGGCCGCTTTCGCGCGCGAGGGCGGACCGGTGGCGGGGATCTGCAACGGTTTCCAGATCCTGTGCGAGGCCGGGCTCCTTCCCGGCGCGCTGATGAGGAATCGCTCGCTCAAGTTCCGCTCGCACCCGGTGCACCTGCGCGTGGAGCGCGACGACCTTCCGTTCACGTCCGAGTACACCGTGGGCCAGGTGTTGCGCGTGCCCATCGCGCACGGGGAGGGGTGCTACTTCGCGGACGAGGCGACGCTGGACCGCGTGGAGGGCGAGGGGCTGGTCGCGTTCCGCTACTCCGCACCCGATGGCACGATCAACGCGGAGTCGAACCCCAACGGTGCCGCGCGCAACATCGCGGGGATCGTGAACGAGGGGGGGAACGTGCTCGGGATGATGCCACACCCCGAGCGCGCCGTGGATGCCCTGCTGGGCTCCACGGACGGCCTGGGGCTCTTCCGCTCCCTGGCCGCGCACCTGGCCCGCGCCTGAGGGCGCACCACGGGGAGGGAGCGATGGCGAGTACGGCGGCTCGATGGATGGCGGCGGCGCTGCTGGCGGCCGCTTCGCCCGCGGCGGCGCAGACGATCTCCCCGGGGATGACCACCGCGCAGGTGCGCTCGCTCCTCGGCGATCCCGTCACCGTGCGTAGCTCGGGCGACTGGAGCTACCTCTACTACCTGAACGGGTGCGCCGTCCGCTGCGGCTCGGACGACGTGGTCTTCATCCAGAACGGCCGCGTGGTGGCCGCCGTCTTCCGCACGGCGCGCCGCCGCTTCGCCGGCCCGGCCGCCGGCGTCGCGCTGGACGGCACGGCCGAACGGGGCGACTCCGACGCCGGGTTGGTGCGCCTCGACGAGACCCCCGAGCGCCCCACGCAGATGCGCGTCCGCGACGGCGCGCGCGAGGAGCCGGGGCGCACGGTCATCGGACGCCCCGGCGCGGCGCGCGTGGGCGGTGTGCGCGTGGAAGGCGGCGGCACCACCATCATCCGCCGCGACGAGGCCGGCGCCGATGATGCACGCCGCGGTGGCCCCCCGGCGCGGGTCGGCAGCCAGGACGCGCGCGGCCGCGTGAACGACACCCGCCCCGACGACCGCAACCAGCTCACCGGCACGGGCGTGGACAGTCCGGACGACGACGCGGCGCGTGTGGACTCCGCCCGCGGCGCCCCCGCCACCGCCGTGGACGACGCCCGCCGCGCGCGCGAGGGCCGTGTGGAGGCCAACACCGTCCGCCGCGGCAACACCTCCGCCACAGCCGACTCCACGCTGAACCGCGCCCGCCGCGAGCGCGAGCGCAACGTGACGCCGAGGACGGTGACGAGGCCGTGAACAGAAGTGCGTGAGTGCGTGAGTGCGTGAGTGCGTGAGTGCGCTGTGACGCGGCGTGTTGCCCCCTTTTGTCATCCTGAGGGAGCCGCCTGTTTCGAACCCGGCGGTGGACTTCGATCTCTCCTGTGGCGAACGAAGGATCTAGCCCGTGAGGCAGGAGGCCGGTGGGTACCCGCGAGCCCCTCGTCACGCGCAGTAGATCCTTCGCTACGCGCCAGAGGCCGGAGCCGCGGAGAGGTCGGTGAGGCGCGTCGCTCAGGATGACAAATGGGTTCTAACGCACTAACGCACTCACGCACTCACGCACCCCTTGGCCGCGACCGAACCCCCGCAGCCACGCTCATAAATCCGAATCAAACCGATGCCCCCCACGTCCCGCCCCGGAGACCCCGCCATCACCGCCGAGCTGGTGGCGGAGCACAAGCTCTCGCCCGAGGAGTACGAGCTGATCCTGGGCATCCTCGAGCGCGAGCC
>DASVTZ010000093.1 GCA_036387335.1 Longimicrobium sp. | reverse complement strand
CGTGAAGTATGCGACCTTCATCCCGTTCCCGGTGCGGTCTCGCTGGGTGGCAGTGGGCGCAATCTACGGCGCCGCTGGCGCCTTTGACAGTGTCGTGCGAAGAACGGCAACAGCATGGCTCACGCGGAGGCGCGGAGACGCAGAGAGAAAAGCAAAAGGGTCTTCTCTGTGCCTTGCAGTTCCCTTTGTGCCCCTCTGTGTGATGCTTTTTTCTGTTGTTCTCTCTGCGTCTCCGCGCCTCCGCGTGAGGCCGCTGTTTTTTTACCGCGAACGCAGCGATGGCTCGGCTTCGAGGGCGCTGCGCAGGCGGCGGGTGTCGTTGCGGAGCGTACGCATGCCGCTGACGCGGTTGTTGTAGGCGGCGTGCACGGAAAAGAGGACCGCCGCCGCGTCCGGGTTGCGCCGCATCGCCGCCACGTCCACGTCCTGCGGGCGGATGTCGCCGACGAGGGCACGGCGCATGAACGGAAGGCTGCGCGCCATCGGCATCGCGAGCGCCGTGATCGTCTCGCGGAAGAGGCGCTGCCGGTCCGCCTCCGTGTCCAGCGACGACGAGTACGCCGCCAGCAGCGCGCGCAGCGTGTCGTTGCGCACCAGCCGCAGATCTCCGGTTCCCAGGATGGCGCGGTAGTTTCCCGCCACCGCCCGGAAGTCCGACGCCGATGAGGCGCCCATCATCCATTCCAGAAACGTCTCGGCGGAGGGAGGCGCATCCGTGCGGGTGAGCGCGTCGACCAGGCGCGACGCCGCTTTCCCCGATGCGGAGTCGTTTGCGATGGCCGCGTTCAGGCGCGCCTCGTTCTCGCGCGTGTCGGCCAGGAGCTGGCGCAGGTAGTCGCGCTCCCGGCCGCGCTCCTGGTGCCCGTCCCACCACGCCTGCGCGCCCAGGGCGCAGAGCACGCCGGCCACGATGATGGCGAACTCGCGCAGCGCCCCCGTCCACCCGCCCGCCTCGATGATGCGCGGAAAGCGCGTGCGCCGCTCCTCCGCCCGCCCAGCCCCTGCCCCGCCCGGTTCGGCCACGAGGGTCCTCCTCCATCGCGAGTTGATCGCCCTGCGCGGACCGCGCGGCGGGCGCAAAAAGGAACCAATGCGCCGCTTTCCCGGTAGACCTGTCGTCGGGATCACCGGCTCCGCAATCCGTGCTCCATCGCCCGCGCGGCTCTCCTTCCCCTTCGCCTTCCCTGCACCGCCTCGTGCGCAGGGATCCCCCGGATGCGTTTCGCTCCTCTCTCGTCTCACCCACGATCGCGTCTCCCCCGCGCCAGCCTCCTGGCGGCATCGGCGGTCGCCCACGCGATCCTCGTCGTCGCGGTCGCGCGGTGGCATCATCCTACGTACACCCCGGCGACGCGGCCGGAGGCGCCGCGGCAGGAGGTGGTGTGGATCGACTTCCCCGCGCCGGACGCGGTCGTGCTGCCCGGGCCGGGCGGGGTCGCGGGAGGGACGCAGGCACCGGCATCGCCGCGCATCGCCCCTCGCACGTTGGAGGCGGCACCGGCGACGCGCGTTGAAACCAGCGCCGCCGCGCCCGCCGCGAGCCAGGAGACGTCCGGCCCCTCCGCACCGGCCGCCGCGCCGATCCGGCCCTGGAGCAGCGTGCGCGATCCCCGCCTGTACGTGGACACGCGCAGGCTTCCGCCGCCGCCCGCGCGCCCGGATCATGCGCGGCTGGCGACCGACTTCGCGTCCGCCGTGCGCGCCGACTCCGTGCGCGCGGCCGAGGCGGCGCGGCAGTCGCTCGCGCGGCGGCAGGTCACCGTCTTCGGCCGCCGGGTGACGGTGGGCGGCGACTCCGCGGCCGCCGGCTTCCGCACCGAGGCCATCGAGGCGCGCCGCGACGTGCTGACCATGCCCGGCGACCGGATCATGTGGGAACGCCTGGAGCTGAGCAAACAGGACGGACAGCAGGCGCGCGACTCCGTCTTCCGGGAGCGCGTCCGCGCGACCCGCGCACGCAACGACGCGGACCGCCGCCCCTGAACCAGCGCGGCCGCATGGCGTTGCGCGGAGGGCCGGAGCCCCCGCGCGAGCCATGCGGCCGCCGTGCGGTCAGAGCCGTTCCAGCATCTGCGCGGCCTCGCGCAGCGCGCCCGCTACGGCGCGGAGGACGGGGCGCAGCACCTCGCCCGGCGACGGAATGCGGGCGTGCGAGTTGTGGTGCGCGTAGGGTGCCGGCTCCGGCTCGGGCGTCATCACGCCCACGGCGGTGGGGGGAAGCCGGTTCGGTGGCACCAGCGCCCCGCTCGGCTCGGTTTCGGGCGTGAAGTCGTCGCTCATGGTGCCTCTCTGGTCGATGGACGTGGCGATCCGCCCCACCCGGTACGGCTCCAATCCCCCACGGTTTCGCCGCCCTCTCCACCGACGTAAACGGGTGGGACGGAACTCGGTAGCCGCGCCGTACGCACAAGGTTTGTTCAACTTGTGCGTATCGGCGATGTAACACAGACTGTGTCAGTCACATCACGTGTTTCTTTCTTCGCGGAAGTCTTCCCCGTGCAATCAGTCGAGTTCGCCCGGATCCCGCCCTGGGAGCAGATGCGCGCCCGCGTGGCCGCACACCTGAACGCGAATCCCTACATCAGGGACGCGGACGACGCGCCTTCGCTGGAGGCGAGCCGCTTCGGCGTGCGGATGCGCCTGGGCGGCGGCGCCGTCTCGGTGATGCGCTTCCAGTGGTACCTCCCGCTGACCGACGAGCGCGCCCTGCGGCTCGCGTCGGACCTGGCGCTCCAGGCCCGCGGCGCCCGCGACGAAGCCGCCGCGTAGCCGCTCCCGTCCCACCGGGCGGTTTCCCCAACCCCGTTCATCGGGGAGGCAGGACCATGCCCTCGTACGAGTACCTTTGCGACACCTGCGGCCGCACCGCGGACCACCTGCGCCCGCGCGGCGACCGGGACCGTCCGACCCGCTGCGGCGACTGGGGTTGCAAGGGCCACCTGTCGCTCATCTCCCCCCTGCGCCCCGCCCCCCGGCCGCCGCCCCCCGCGCCCGCTCGCCCCTGAGGCAAGCCGCCGGCGCCGAAGCCCCTCCCTCGCCATGTGCGCGGGAGGGGCTTCGAGCATGTGCGTGCGCAAGATCGCGCCGCTTCGTATACTTCATCCCCATGCGCGGCTGTTGTCCCTTTCCGCGCGCCGCACCTCCTGCGCCTCCCCCCACGTGCATCCACAGAGCAACGCGCTGCGGCAGCTCGCCGAGAAGTGGGCGAACGTGCCCTCCGGCGAGCTGGCGAACTCCCAATCGTACCTCACCGAGCTGGCGACGGCGCTGGGCGTAGCCGTGCCGATGCCGCGCGGATCCGGCTACGAGTTCGAGTACACGCTGCCGGTGATCGACCGCGGCGGGCGCGCAGTCACCATCCGCATCGACCTGTACCGGGCCGAGCACTTCATCCTGGAGGCCAAGGACACCGGCGGCGGCTCCGCGGCGGAGAAGGTGCTGCGCGGCGCGTACGCGCAGGCCAAGGGGTACGCGGGCGAGGTGCCGCACGGCCCGCCGCCGTACCTGCTGGTGCTGGACGTCGGCCGCACCCTGCTGGCGTGGGACCGCTGGGCGGGCACCTACGGCGGCTTCGCGCTGGCGCGGCGTTTCGACCTGGCGACGCTCTGGCAGCGGCCGGACGACATCGAGCATCTGCGCGCCATCTGGGAGAAGCCGGCCTCGCTCGACCCGCGGGGGCGCGCCGCCGCCGTCACGCGCGAGGTGGCTGCGCGGCTGGCGGAGCTTTCCGCCCTGCTGGAGGCGCGCGGCTTCGAGCAGGAGCGGGTCGCGCGCTTCCTGATGCGCTGCGTCTTCACCATGTTCGCCGAGGACGTGGAGCTCCTCCCCGAGAAGCCCTTTCAGACGGCGGTGCAGCAGTACGGCGACAACCCGGAAGAGTTCGCCGAGGTGATGGCCGAGCTGTGGAAGTCGATGGACGAGGGGCGCCGCTTCGGGATGCGGAAGCTGCTGCGCTTCAACGGGCACTTCTTCCACGACGCCGAGGTGCTCCCCCTCACCCGCGACGACCTGGCCGTGCTGCTGCGCGCGGCCAAGGCGGACTGGCGCGAGGTGGAGCCCACCATCTTCGGCACGCTGCTGACGCGCGCGCTGGACGCGGAGGAGCGCCACCGCCTGGGCGCCGAGTACACCCCGCGCGAGTACGTGGAGCGAGTCGTTCGCCAGACGGTGGACGTGCCGGTGCGCGAGCGCTGGGGCGCCACTCTGGCCGAGGCGATGCGGCTGCGCGAGCGCGGGAAGAAGAAGGAGCGCGAAGCTGCAGAACGGCTGCTGCGCGACTTCCTGGTGTGGCTGCGCGGGCTGCGCTTCCTGGACCCGGCGTGCGGGAGCGGCAACTTCCTCTACGTGACGCTGCACACGGTCAAGCGCATCGAGTTGGAGGTGCTGCACGAGATCGAGCAGATCACCGGCCATCCCGAGCTGCCGCTGGAGGACGTAGGCCCGGCGCAGTTCCACGGCATCGAGGTGAAGCCGTGGGCGCGCGAGATCGCGGAGCTTACGCTGTGGATCGGCTACCACCAGTTCCGCCTGACGCACTTCAAGGGCGGCGCCGTCCCCGAGCCCGTCCTCAAGGACACCGGCACGCTGGAGCTGCGCGATGCCGTGTTGGAGTGGGACGAGAGAGTAGAGGTGCCGGAGAAGTCGCGCCTCGACCCCACCCCGCGCATTAAGCACCCGGTGACGGGGAAGCTCGTTCCCGATCCCAGCGCGCGGCTGCCCTACTACGAGTATCGCGGCGCACGACAAGCACCGTGGCCCCAGGCGGATTTCATCATTGGCAATCCGCCATACATGGGGCAGGCGCGACAACGTGAGGCTTTCGGAGATGGCTACGTAAATGCGCTTCGTGAAGTCTACTCAGACGTGCCAGATACCGCAGACTACGTTGTTTATTGGTGGTATCGTGCTGCGCTGGAGGTATCGAGCAGAAGAGCGTCGCGATCCGGCCTAATTACAACGAACACGATTACGCAGAAGCAGAATCGTGTGGTCATTGAAGACGCGGCGGGGAGAGGCGCGACAGTGGCATGGGCCGTTTCGAATCACCCGTGGATCGATGCACAAGGCGGAGCGGACGTTCGGGTAGCCATGACCGTGGTGGTCCGAGATCCAGGTGAGGCCGTTCTCGTAGAAGTAAACGAATCAGCAGAAGTCATACGCGAGTTGGTGGTGGCGCGGCTAAATGCAGATCTGTCGGCGCATTCGGATGTACCGCGCGCCGCATCTGTGCCGATCCAAGCAAACAAAGGTCTAGCCACACCAGGCGTGAAGCTCCACGGAGCAGGATTTATTCTGGGTGCTGCCGAAGCCCAGCGCCTGCTGGCAGCCGGGGGTGGGTACAGACAGGTTATAAAGCAGTACTTCAATGGAAGGGATTTGAGCGCGCGGCCGCGGGGCGTGTACGTCATAGACTTCGCCATGATGACCGAGGACGAAGCTCGCAACTTTCCACTCGCGTTTGAAATCGTTCGGGACCGTGTCAAACCAGAGCGCGATGCGAATCCACGTGGAATCCGGAAGACCTACTGGTGGCGGTTTGGTGAGCCAAATCAAAAACTCCGCGCGATGATTGGGGGATTATCTCGCTACCTTGCAACTCCCGAGACGGCGAAGCACAGGTTTTTTACATTCCTTGAGAGCACAGAATCCCCAGATAATAAGCTCGTCTGTATCGGCCTCGAGTCGGCGTTCTACCTCGGAGTTGTTTCTGGAAGTATACACGTCACGTGGGTGCTTGCGGCTGGAGGACGCCTCGGCGTGGGCAACGACCCTGTCTATGTGAAAACCACGTGCTTTGACGCATTCCCCTTCCCCGATCCCGCCCCCGACCTCCGCGCGAAGATCGGAGAGGTGGCCGAGCGGCTGGACGAGCACCGCAAGGGTGCGCTGGCGCGCGACGAACGGGTGACGATGACGGGGATGTACAACGTGGTGGAGAAGCTCCGCTCGGGAGAGGCGCTGACGCCGAAGGAGCGCGACGTTCACCAGATCGCCGCGTGCGGCGTGCTGCGCGACCTGCACGACGAGCTGGACCGGCTGGTGGCAGTGGCGTACGGCTGGCCCTGGCCGATGGAGCGCGAGGAAATCCTGGAGCGGCTGGTGGCGCTCCACGACGAGCGGGTGGAGGAGGAGCGGCGCGGCGTCGTCCGCTGGCTGCGCCCCGAGTACCAGATCCCGCGCTTCGGCCGCGGGGACGATGCGGGTCCCGCGGCCGAGCTGGCGCTCGCCGATGCCGACGTCGCGCCCGCAGCCCCGGCCGAGCGGCGCCCCTGGCCCACTGGCGCGGTGGAGCAGATCACGGCGCTCAAGGCACAGGTAGCCGCTGCAAGCGCCACAGCGGAAGAAGTAGCGGCGGCCTTCGACGGCGCCCCGCCCGCTCTCGTGCGGCAGTACCTGGACGCGTTGGTGATGGCGGGCGAGGTGCGCCTGGACCCGGACAGCGGGCGCTTCGCCCCGGTGGCCGAGCCGCTCTGACCCTCCGCGCCGGAAAACACCCGCGCATAAATTGGCGGGGTCGAATAGATTGAGGGTGCCCCTGGAACGACTCCAGTGCGCACCCTCTCTACTCCTGTCAGGAGCCCAACCCCATGCGCTACTTCCGCCTTACCCTCGCCGCCCTCGCCGCCGCCGCCGCTTGCGGCGCCAATCCCGCCGCAACGATGCAGCCTCATGCGCCGCGCTACGACGGGGGCGGAATGGTGGGCTCAGGCAACGTCAGCGACACCACGACCGTGAACAGTAGCAACCTCAACACCACCGAGCTTTCCGACACGATGGCCGCCGCCGCACCGGGCGGGGGAATGGTCGGGTCGGGGAATTAGCCGACCACCGAGGATCAGGGTTGCACGGGACAACCCGAGCCTGCGTCTGCCCTGGCATGCTCAGCCCCTCGTGGGTCTCATGCCGGATTCTCTGGTGATGGTACGATGGCGCATGGAATCGATCCTGACCGCCCCGCCGGAGTCTCAGTGTCCGGGCTGGCGGGCGATGCGCGGCGTGCGTATCCTGTCGCGTTGTGTCCCGTTGTACCCCCGGACGATTCCAATGGGCGAAGAGCGCATCATTCCACCTCCGCCGCACTCGCGGCGGCGTGAGGCCGCGATATTGGACGAAGTTCCGCCCGCGCTCGCGATCGTGCTCTGGCAGGACGTTCGGCAGCTGCGCATGTGGGCCGAATGCACTGCCGGCGAGCGAGCGCGTCTCTTCAATTCCGACCCGGCGGCGCGGGCGCGCGCCCTTTCGAAGCGGACGGAGGCCCCTGCCTGCGCGCCCGAACTCACCAGCGCGCTGAATACCTTCTGGAACCTGCGGAGCGCGCCGGTGCCAGCCGACCCCGCCGCGTTGGGCGAAGCATGCGCCGCCGTCGTCGCGTGGGCGCTCGAAAACGATCATGTGCAGACCGCCATCGAGTTTGCCGAGGCTGGCGCGCTCGTGTCGCCCACGAGTCCCGCGCTCGCCAATCTCGCGGGCCGTGTGACACGCGGCGCCAACGAATTCGAGCGGTCCGAGATCTGGTTCCAGAGGGCGATCGGGTTCGCGCGCGACCGCGGGGACAAGATCGAGCTGACCCGCGCGCACCTGGGCTACGGCACGTTGTGCAAGGAGCTGGGGCGGGTCAACTGTGCGCGTACCCACCTGAACAGCGGTTCCGCGCTGGCGCGGAAGTATGGCCCGCCTTCGCTGGCGGCCGAGGCGCAGCACGACCTCTGTGCCCTCATGATCGTGAGAGGCCGGTTCAAGGAAGCGCGCGAGCGCGCGCGCCGGGCGCTTGCCCTGTATCCCAAGACCCACCGGCGCCTCCCGTTCTTCGCGGCGGACGTGGCCCTGCTCTTCGTCCTCGAACGGCGTTTCAGAACGGCGGCGCACGTGCTGAAAAGCACGCTCCGGCTGATCACGCAGCCAGCCCCGCGCTCCGTAGTCCTCGCGCTGAGTGCCCGCGCAGCCGCGGGCGCCGGGCGCGTGGAGGAAGCCGCACTCCTTCGCCGGCGTGCTCTGAAGCTCGTGGAGAAGAATCCCGGTCTGGAGGGAGTCGCCCGCTGGCATCTGGCCGACTCGTACCGTCTCGTGGGGGATTGGGAAGCTGCCGATCAGGAGGCACAAACGGTTCTGCGGTGGGCGACAGCGCGGAATGACCGGGAGCTTGCACGCCTGACCCTCATGTTGGTCGGAATTGTCCGCTCTCGCATTCCGGCGCGCCCGAAGCCGGACGAGGATGCCGACCTGCGCGACTTCGTTGTGCTGCTGGAGAAGCGCATTTCCGGCTGGGTGCCAAGGCGTGCGCGCTCTTCGAGCGGGCCCTGGGGAGCTGAGTGGGTGGCCTGAGGAGGAGGCGCACGCCGGGGGCACCCCAATCCCGCTAGTTCCCCGACCCGAACGTTACACCCCCTCTGGTGGTGGCCGTCGATCCCGAATCGGCGGCCATCGAGTTTTCCGTGCCCTCCGCCGTTGTGGCCGACGAAGCAGTGTCGACGACGTTTCCCGATCCAAATCCGATTCCCGCGCGCGCGGGCACCGAGGGCGCGATCCTCGCGGAGGTGGGATCGCCAGACTCGCAGGCCGCGCTCGCAAGGACGGCCGCGACGCCCAGGATGAGGTAATAGGCCGGACGGCGGTTGGCAGCACGCATTTTCCGAACTCCTGAATGGGGGGATTCGCGCCGGGATAGCGCGTCGGAAGGATAGCCATCCCCTCACTCTTTCCGCCAGCAGGAGGGGGACAACTTCTGTCCACTTCCCCCCTCCTCCGGGCGGATCGAGGTTTGGGCGAGTGCGTGCACATCGCGTAAATATGTGGCGGCGAAAAGCGTGCGGTGCTCCGAACGGAACGGGGCACGCGACGCCGCAGTGCCCCCGCCGTCCACATCCACTAGGCCGCTCTGTTGCCCACCCCCATGGCACTTGGGAACGATTCACCTGCGGCTGGCAACAGCGGTCGCCGCCGGGACAGGCCACGCAGGTGGCGCATCCCGCCGGTGCTGTTTCGTGATCCGGTCGAGCCGGAGGCGTTCGAGGGAGTCTCCCCGACGCCCGCGAGAGTGGACTAGCGTTCACATGACGGCTACTCCGCCCTGAGCGCCTCGTCCGCTCAAGGCGTGAACTCAGGCCGTGAACCTGGCCCGGCAGTAATCCGCGATCTCGTTGGGGGTGCGCGATGAGGCGAGGAGCCCGGCACGCACGCGGCCCAGAAGCGTGGCGGACATATCGGAATGAAGCTCCGCCCGGCCGGACGCGAGCGCGGCTTCCAGCTTGCCGGCGGGGACGTACCGAGCGGTGCCGAAGTCGACCGCCGAGGGATGACGGATGAAGGGGTGGTCGCCCTGGTCCAGCTGGAGCGTGCGGTCGGTGTGGGGCTTCACCGAGACGAGCATCACCACGACCATCGCCTGCGGGTCGGGATCGGTAAGAACGAACCAGAGGTGCGTACCCATCGCTGCATCGCGCAGCAGAAGGGCGCGCCCGGCGTGAAGCATCCGCACCGGCGCTACCAGAGAAGGCGGGCGAGGCTCTCTTCGGCCTGGATGTCGCGCTCTATGGCGTCGGCGGCTTCCTCGTCCACCCCGCCGGCCCGCAGCACGTCGCGCAGGGGAATGGGGATGGAAGAGCCGTGCGGGTCCTGCCACTCAGGGAGGGTGTGGGTGACGTCCACCAGCTTCCAGCGGTCCATGGCGCCGAACTCGGCGAACACCTCGTCCAGCACCTTCTCCTGGGCGGGGGACAGGGCGCCGCGCGGGGGCTCGCCCATCAGACGCACGGCGTAGCCGCTCGGTTCGGTGATGTGCTGGCGCCAGTAGCTGCGCTCGCCCGGCGCCTCCTCGGCAACGATCAGGTCGTACGTCTGGCTCAGCACGGGACCATGCTTCATGGAGACGTACCGATCGAAGGTGATCGGCCGCCCCAGCTCCAGAAGCGCCTTGCGGTCCGCGAGGTAGAGAAGCTTGATGAGCTTCATGTACGGCAGCGCCCCACCGCTCCTGTGGAGCAGGCGGGCCGCGGCCTCCGTGGCGGGTCGCTCGCGGAAGGTAAGCGCCATGAGCGGAATCGGTTGCGGGTTAGCAGGACTACCAAATATAAGCCGAAGATCACCCGCCGCAAGGATTTCGAGCCGCTCTCCAGCCTGGCCCGGAACCAGCGCCCCCGCCCACGAGACACCGCACATCCGGCACCCGTCGTGGCCCCGCTACTCCGCCCTGAGCGCCTCCGTCGGCTCGACGCGGAGGGCGCGGCGGGTGGGGACGACGCAGGCTAGGAGGCAGACGCCCAGCATGAACGCGGCGTAGCAGATCAGGAGCGCGACCCGCGTCGCGGTGAAGCCGCCGCCGGACGAGGCGAAAGCCGCGGCGGCGATGACGGCTCCGCCCGCGGCGACGCCCAGGGACACCTGCGTCAGCGGGCGGCGGAAGATGGCGGCCACCACGCGGCGGGGGCTCGCGCCCAGCGCCACGCGCACGCCGATCTCGCGCGTGCGGCGCGCGACGGTGAAGGAGAGCACCGAGTAGATGCCCGCCAGCGCCAGGAGCAGCGCGATGCCGGTGAGCGCGAGCGTGATCCTGAGCCACACCCCCAGGAACCAGAGCACCCCGCTCGTGACCTGGTCCACGCGCTGCACCTCCGAGATGCGCAGCGCCGGGTCCACCGCCGCCGCGATCTCGCGCAGGTGGGGGGCGAGCGCCAGCGGGTCGCCGCGGGCATGGAGGACGACGAAGAGCGGGCCCGTGCTTCCCGCCGCCGCCGGCAGGTAGAAGCCCGCGGCGCGGCCGTGCTGCGTCGCCGCGCCCATGCCGAGCTCGTCCACCACGCCGACGATCTCGTACCAGGGGCGCGCGTCGTCGGCCAGCGGGCCGCCGCGCTGCTCGCGGGCGAAGCGCACCCGCATGCCGACCGCGCCGCGCCCCTGGAGCACCTGGTCCACGAAGCCGCGGTCCACGATCACGGCGCGCGAGTCCGGCGCGAGGTCGCCGGGGTGGAAGCGGCGGCCGGCCAGGATGGGGGCGCGCAGCACGTCGAAGTACGACGGATCGATGCGCGCGGTGCTCACCTCGCGCAGCGGAGCGACAACGGGCGTGCGGCCCGGCGCGGGCGCCGGCTCGTCCAGCTCGATGAAGCGCTCCACGTGGCCCGTGCGCGGAAGCCGGTCGACGAAGGTCACGCCGGCGACCGCGGGCTCGGCGGCCAGGTGCTGGCGCAGGGCTTCGAGGGTGGCGGTGAACTTCGCGGCGTCCGGCTTGGCACCCGCGTCCGGCGCGTCCATCTCGAGCTGGGCGGAGAGGTACTGCTCGGCGGCGAACCCGGCGGGGAAGGAGCGGACGCGCGCCAGCTCGCGCTGCACCACCCAGGTGACGGCCGGGAAGGCGACGGTGAAGGCGACCTGGGTGATGATGACGGCGGTCCACACCCCGCCGAAGCGCACCCCTCCGCCGCCCGCCGTCGCCTGGCGCAGGCGTCCGCTGAGGCCGCGGGTGATCTTGAGCGCCGGCAGCACGCCCGCGATGGCCGCGCCCAGCAGCGTGAGCCCGCACGCGTACAGCACCGCCGCGGGCGACAGCCGCACGTCGTACCAGAAGGGGAGCCGCCCCAGGTTCCCCTCCAGGAACTCCATCCCCCAGCGCCGCAGCACGATGTACGCTGCTGCGAGGCCGACCGCGGCGGCCACGGCGCCCAGCACGAGCGCCTCGGCGAAGAGCTGCGCCACGATGCGCCCGCGGGTGGCGCCCAGCGCGCTGCGCACCACGAGCTCCGTCTCGCGCGCGGAGGCGCGGGCGAAGAGCAGCAGCGCCACGTTGCCGCAGACGAGCACCAGCAGCATCAGCACGAAGAGGTTGAACGAGAGCATGAACGCCTGGTTGCTGGGCGTCATCTCCGCGTACGACGAGGTGTACGGCACCACCTGGGGGCGCAGGTGCTGGTGCGTGGCGGGGTGCTGCGCCGCCATGCGCGCGCCGAGCACCGCGATCTGCACCCGCGCTTCATCGAACGAGACGCCCGGCGCCAGCCTGCCGAAGACGGTGACCGGCGGCCCGTCGCGCGGCGGCTGGTCGAGCACGTCGGTCTGCAGCGGGATCCAGGCGTCGTGCGACACGGGAAAGCCGAAGCCCTCCGGCATCACGCCGACGACCGTGGCGTACCCTTCCCCCAGCCGCACGCTGCGCCCGATCACCCCCGCGTCGCCCGCGAAGCGCGTGCGCCACACGTCGTAGCCGAGCACGACGACGGGCGGCGCGCCGGGGCGTTCGTCCGCGGGGGACAGGACGCGGCCCAGCAGCGGGGCGCTGGGGTCGATGCGGAACGCGGTGGCCGAGATCTCCGCGACCTGCACGGGGCTCGCGCCGCCGCCGGGCGCCACAAGGTTGCGCGAATGGTCGCGGTAGGCGCCGATGTCGGTGACCGTGGTGAGCGCCTCGCGCCAGACGGCGTAGTCGCGGAGTGCGCGGGGCTCCACCGCGCCCTTCTCAGCGTCCCACACGCGCACCTGCACGATGCGATGGCCGTCCGGCAGCGGCAGGGTGGGGTGAACGAACTGCGTCACCATCTCGAAGGTGATGGCGCCCGCCCACACCGCGAACGCCATCGCCAGCCCGCCCACGATGGTCAGCCCCGGATGCTTCACCAGCATCCGGCAGCCCAGCTTCACGTCGAGCGACATGCTGCCAAGCCCCGCGGGGAGGCTGCGTCTGGTGAACCTGATCGGAAGCGGCATGGCGATGGCGGCTGAGAGCGATTGATCGAGCGGCTGCCGCAAAGCTGGAGGGCCGCACGGCATCCCGGAAGCCGCTTTTCGCCGGATGGCAGATCGGGACCGTTGAACGGCGGCGCGGGCCGTCGCGGGGATGAGTCGCGTGTGGATATCATCATCCAGCGCCCCGCCATCCCCCTTTTCCACGATACGCGATTGCTCGCACTACACTTGATCCAACAGTCCGTCCGCGAGGCCGCGTCGGCGTTCACCGCGGAAGAGATCCGGACCGCCGCCATCCGCATTCCCGCCGGGCTGCTGGTGGCCTACGCCGTCAGCCGCATGGTTCGACGGGTTCCGTGGCCGCGGCCGTTCCGCTTTCGCTTCCTGGCGATGCACCTCGTTGCCGCGCCCGTAGCCGCCGCCGCCTGGCTCCTGCTGTCGAGCGCGGGGGAGACGCTGCTGCTGGGCGTCCCCTTCGTGGCGCGCCTAGACGCCGTCCGGCGGATGGCCGGGCCGGGGAGCGAGATGCTGTTCATCGGCACCATCCTCTATCCCATCGTGGCCGGGGTGACGCTCGCCTTCGAGGGCTCCGCGCGCGTCGCCCGCGCCGAGGCCATGGCCGCGCGCACGCAGCTCGCGGCGCTTCGGGCGCAGCTCCAGCCGCACTTCCTCTTCAACGCGCTGCACACGGTGGTGCAGCTCATCCCCATCGAGCCGCAGCGCGCCGCCGAAGCCGCGGAGCTCGTGGCGGACCTGCTGCGCACCACGTTGGAGGAGAAGCGCGACGAGGTGACGCTGCGCGACGAGTGGAGCTTCGTATCGCGCTACCTGGCAATCGAGCGGATCCGCTTCGGCGAGCGCCTCGCCGTGCGCTCGGAGCTGCCGGACGCCCTGCTCGGCGAGCGCGTCCCCGCCTTCGCGCTGCAGACGCTGGTGGAGAACGCGGTGCTCCACGGCGCCGCGCCGCGCGTGGCCGCCACGGACATCGTGGTCAGCGCCGCGGGGAACGCGCGCGAGCTGACGCTGTCGGTGCGCAACACGGGCGACGGCCCCGCCCGTGCCTCGGCGAACGGCACGGGAACGGGGCTGGCGCGCCTTCGCGAACGATTGGCGGTGCTCCATGGTGGCGCCGCGCGGCTGGAGTGCGGCCCGTCCGCGGACGGCGGTTACGAGGCGGTGCTCGTGGTGCCGCGGCGCGGGAGGGATGGATGAAGGTCAGGAGCTACGTGGTGGACGACGAGCCGGTCGCGCGCGCCGGCCTGCGCGCGATGCTGCGCGCCTTCGACTGGGTGGAGGTCGTGGGCGAGGCGGCCGATGGCGAGTCGGCGGTCGCGGGGATCGAGGCGCTGCGGCCGGAGCTCGTCTTCCTGGACGTGCAGATGCCGGGGCTCCTGGGCACCGAGGTGCTGCGCCGGCTGGAGCGGCCGCCCTTCGTCATCTTCACCACCGCCTACTCCGAGCACGCCGTGACCGCCTTCGAGCTCGGCGCGGTGGACTACCTGCTGAAGCCGTTCGGCCCCACGCGCCTGGCCGCCGCCATGGAACGGGTGCGCGCCGCCATCGGCGAGCCGGCGCCGGCCGATCCCATCGAGCGATTGAGCGGCGCGCTGGGCGGAGGGCCCATCACCCGGCTCTTCGTGCGGATCGGCGGGGCTCTGGCCGCCCTCCCGGTGGAGCGCGTCTCGTGGTTCGAGGCAGATGGCGACTACGTCATCGCCCACGACGGAAGCGCCCGCCACGTGCTCCATCTCTCCCTGAGCCGCCTCGTCACCCGCCTGGACCCGCGCCGCTTCGCGCGTGTGCACCGGGCGCACATCGTGAACCTGGACCAGGTGCGCGCCTTCAGGCCCGACCTCCGCGGCAACCTGGAGGCGGAGATGCTCGACGGGGCGCGCGTGCCGGTGAGCCGCGCGCGTGCGCAGGAGATCCGCAGCCTGGGGAAGTAACAGCCTCACACAGAGAACACAGAGGGAACCGCAAGCCATAGGAGAAAAGCCTTCCCAGGCGGCGCGGCGTATCGCCACTCTTCCCCACCCTTCCGACGCGCAGCATATTGCCCGGCCCGCCTGCTGCACCTCCCCCCGGTCCCGGAGCACTCATGCGCAGCCACTCCATCGCACGCGCCCTGTTCGCCGTTGCGGTCCTCGCCGGCTCGCCCGCCGCCGCGCAGGTGGTGCGCGCGGGCACGCCCGTCACCGGGAGGCCGCCGGTGCGCGCCATCCCGCTCGTGACGACGCGCCCGGACGTGCCCCTGCTGATCGGCCTGAACACCGGGCACGCGATCCGGATCGACAACATGGCGGGCGCGGCGGTGCAGGAGCTGGCGAGCGACTTCCGCGTGACGAACACCACCACGACGGCGCCGCGCCTGGGGCTGGGGCCGCAGGGGCGCCTCATCGCGCTGGTCCCGGGAGGGGTGCCGCAAACGCGCGTCCTCCTCCCCTCCCCCGGCTGGCAGATGCTGGACGGGCGGCTGCACAACGCCCTCGACTTCGACGTGGACGCCACGGGGCTGGTGATCTACGGCGTGCTGAGCTCCACGAAGCAGGTCTTCCGCTACGACATGGCGAGCCGCGAGCTGCGCCTGATCGGCGGGCCGGGGACGGGTCCGGGGCAGCTCGAGCGCCCGGAGCACACGGCCATCGACCCGATGGGGCGGATCTACGTGGCGGACGGCAACCGCATCGTGCGCATGAACGACATCACCGGCAACGGATGGACGGCGTTCGGGTCGCACGGGGGCGGGAGGGGCCAGTTCAACTCCATCACGGGGCTGGCGGTGGACAGCAAGGGGCGGATCTACGCCTCCGACTTCTTCAACAACCGCATCGTGAAGATCGACGACATCACGGGCGCGGGGTGGGCGGAGTACAGAACCGGGATCAACTCCCCGCGCGGTGTCGCCACGGACATGTACGACCGCCTGTACGTCGCGCTGCCGAGGGACGATCGCGTGCTGCGGATGGACGACATCACCGGTGCCGGCCTCAAGGTGTTCGACCTGGCGCGCGTGACCGGGTTCACCCGCCCGGCGCACGCAGGCCCCGCGACCATCGTCCCCCTGCGCCCCGGCCGCCGCGACGACGTTCCGCGGTAAGCGCGGGCGTGGGTGCGAGGCGCGAGGTTCGGCGCGCGGGCGAGCACGGGCAGCCACGTGGGGCGGCCCCTACGAGGGTCGGTGTGAATCGCAGAGATCGGGGTGGCGGCGAGGGTGGGCAGACACGCAGGTCTGCCCCTACGGGTTCTGTGCCGTTTCGCCCCCTCTCTCGATGACAGGAGGGCGCAGCCCTCTCCTGTTATCGGGAGAGGGGGCAGCGAGGAACGAGCGGGGGTGAGGGCCCCCCGCAATCATTGCAGTCCCCGCCGTCGCGCACTATCCTGCCAGACTGGCCGTGACCCACCCCCTCCCGTGCCACACCCGACGCGCATGACCCGCGACGCGTCCACCCTCCCGGACCCGATCCAATACGACGCGCTGTGGAGCGCCCTGGGCCCCGATGCCGCGGGGGCGCTGGCGTCGGCGGCGGGCACCGTCGCGCTCGGCGAGGGGGAAGCGCTGTTCGGGCCGGGGCAGCCCACGCAGGCGCTGTACTTCGTGCTGGAAGGGCGGCTGCGCGCCGTGGACCGTGCGCCCGGCGCGCCCGAGGTCACCGTGCGGACCTTCGAGGCGGGGGAGGCGCTGGACGAGATGCAGGTGCTCGCGGGCACCGGCGGGCCGCTGGCGCTGGTGGCGGACTCGCCCGTCCGGCTGGCGTGCGTGGACGGCCACCACGCGGACCGCCTGGTCGCCGAGTTCCCCGAAATACGCGAAGCGCGCGACCGGGTGCGGCACAGGCAGCTCCTCTGCCGGCTGCACGGGGTGTTCGGCGCCTTCGACCGGGCGCTGCTGGACGACGTGGAGTCGACCGCGGGGTGGATGCAGCGCGCGCGCGGCGAGCTCCTCTTCGAGCAGGGCACCCACGCCGGCGAGCTGTACTTCGTGCTCAGCGGCCGCGTGCGCATCGTTGCCTTCGGCGCCGACGACCTGCCGCGCGTGCTGGGCGAGGCGGGGCCGGGGGAGAGCATCGGCGAGGCGGCCTTCTTCGGAAGCGACCGGCGCCCCGAGCGCGTGGAGGCGGTACGCGACAGCGTCCTGGTCGGCTTCACCCCCGCCGAGTTCGACGCGCTCTCCACCCGCAGGCCGGGGTTGCTGCGCGCGGTCGCGTTCCGGCTGGCGGAGCGGCTGCACCGGCCGCCGCCCTCCGGCCCGCCGCGCGTCTCCGCCGTCGCCATCCTCCCCGCCACGCCCGGCGTGCCGACCCGCGAGTTCGTGGAGCGGCTGGCGCGCGCGCTCGCCCCGCACGGCTCCGTCCTGCGCCTGGACGCGGCGGAGGTGGAGGCGCGCATGGCCGAGCCCGGGATCGCGCAGGCGTGGGAGAGCGACGAGGTGGCGCACCTCCTGGCCTGGCTGGAGGGACAGGAGACGGCCAACCGCTTCGTGCTCTACCAGGCGGACGAGCGCCCCACCGCCTGGACGCGCCGCTGCCTGCGCCGCGCCGACCGCGTCCTGCTCGTCGCCGACGCGCGCGGCGACGCGAAGCCCGGCGACCTGGAGCGCTCGCTCGCCGCCGCGGACGACGGGCGGCTCCCCGCGCCGCGCACCCTGGTCCTGGTGCACCCCGACGGATCGAAGGCGCCTTCCAGGACCCGCGCTTGGCTGCAGGACCGCGGCGTGGACGGCCACCAGCACGTGCGCTGGGACCGCGACGGAGACTTCGGGCGGGTGGCGCGCCTCCTCGCGGGGCGCACGGTCGGGGTGGTGCTGGGGGGCGGCGGGGCGCGCGGGCTGGCGCACGTCGGCATGCTGCGCGCGATGGACGAGGCCGGCATCCCCATCGACCTGATCGGCGGCACCAGCATGGGCGCGCTGGTGGCCGCGCAGTACGCGCAGGGGTTCGACGCGGCGCGCATCGTGGAGGCCAAGCGCCACGTCTACCTCAAGATGGCGCCGCACAAGGGATGGACCCTCCCCATCCTCTCGCTGGTGGGCACGCGCCTCCCCGAGATCACCGGCAAGCAGGTGCACGGCGACCTGGAGGTGGAGGACCTGTGGACGCCGTTCTTCTGCGTCTCCAGCGACCTGACGGCGGCCGAGATGGTGGTGCACCGCGAGGGATTGGTGCGGCGCGTGGTGCTGGCCAGCAGCTCACTCCCCGCCTTCGCCGTGCCCGTGCTGCACGGCAACCACCTGCTGGTGGACGGCGGGCTGGTGAACAACGTCCCCGTGGACGTGGCGCGGCAGCTGGGGTGCGGCACCGTCTTCGCCGCCGAGGTGTCCATCGAGTCCGACGAAGGGTTCACCTGCGAGCGCGTGCCCAGCGCGTGGGAGGTGCTGCGGGCGCGCTTCATGGGCGGGGCGCCCGTGCGCTTCCCCTCACTCCTCGAAGTGGCGATGCGGGCCACCGTCCTGCACGCCACCTACCGCCAGCGCGTCACCCTGCTGGACGCCGACTTCGCTTTCCGGCCGCCGATCGAGCGGTTCGGGATGATGGACTTCCCCCGCCTGGACGAGATCGTAGAGGCGGGATACGACCACGCGCGCCAGGCGATCGCCGGGTGGCGCGAAGCAGGCCGGCTGGATGCCCTGCTGGGCTCCCGCGCGGCCCCCACCTTACCCTCGCCCACACCATGATCGCCACCGACATCCCCGTACTGCGCCAGGTGGAACGCCGCATCGCCGCCACGGGCGCACCCTCGTTCGCCATCCGCATGATGGACGGCTCGCTCCGCTCGTTTGGGGAAGGAGCGCCGGTGTTCACCCTGGTGATCCGCGACAAGCGCGCGGCCGCCGCGCTCGCCTCCATGGACAAGCTGGCGGTGGCGGACGCGTACGTGGACGGCAGCCTGGACGTGGAAGGGGATTTCGAGCGCGCCTTCGAGATCCGCGAGTCGCTCAGCGACCGCCACCCGCTGCGCTACGCCTGGCGCTTCCTGCGCCCCCTGATGTTCGGGCGCACCAAGGCGGATGCGGCTTTCATCGCCGAGCACTACGACAACGACTCCGAGTTCTTTCTCAGCTTCCTGGACACGCGCCACCGCTGCTACTCGCAGGGCATCTTCGAGCACGACGACGAGCCGCTCGAGGACGCCATCACGCGCAAGATCGAGTTCGCGCTGGATTCGGTCGGCGCGCAGCCCGGCGACCGGCTGCTGGACATCGGCGGCGGGTGGGGGGCGATGACGGAGCACGCGGGCCGCCTGGGGATCCGCGTCACCTCGCTGACCATCTCGCGCGTGTCGGAGGATTTCATCCGCGGGCTGATCGACCGCGAGGGGCTCCCCTGCCGCGTCGTCCGCGAGCACCTGATGGAGCACACGCCGGACGAGCCGTACGACGCCATCGTGAACCTGGGGGTCACCGAGCACCTCCCGGACTATCCCGCCACGCTCAAGAAGTACCAGACGCTGCTGAAGCCGGGGGGCCGCATCTACCTGGACGCCAGCGCCACGCGCCGCAAGCACAGCCACTCCACCTTCCTGGAGAGCCGCGTCTACCCCGGCGACGGCACCCTGATGTGCCTGCACGAGTACCTGACCGACGTGGCCGCCACCCCGTTCCAGCTGATCTCGGTGCACGACGACCGGCACAGCTACGAGCTGACCTGCCGTGCCTGGGCCCGCAACCTGGACCGCGCGCGCGACGAGATCGAGCGCCGCTTCGGCACGCGCCTGTACCGCGTCTTCCGCATCTACCTCTGGGGCTGCGCCGACGCCTTCCGCCGCGACCTGACCCAGGCGTACCGGGTGGTGATGCGGCTGCCGTGAGGGGCCCTCACCCCCGTCTCGTTACACTCGACTGCCCCCTCTCCCGATAACAGGAGAGGGCTCCGCCCTCTGTTATCGAGAGAGGGGGCTTGGGGTGCGTGGTGGGCCCCCTCCCCCCGGCCCCCTCCCCCGCCTGCGGGGGCGCAGGGCGGGTGAGGGGGAGAACTCCGCGCACGAGACGGCTTCAGCCGTCTTCGCGTGGTTCCAGCCGGGGGATTTATCCCCCGGCGATGCCCGGGCGCCGGCGACGCGGGCGCCGCCCCCCCACCGCCCCAAACCTGCGAAGGCAGGTTTCCCGCGGTTGTTGCAGCGGTTTCAACCGCCGGCCCCTCACGCACTCACGCACTTCCCCGTGGACCGCCCCATCACCCTCCCCCTCTGGGCCGCCATCCTCCTCTTCCTGCTCGCCGCGTGGGCGGCGCTGGACAGGCTGATGGTGCCCAGCGTCCGCTGGCTGGTGCGGCAGCGGACAAACCGGGTGATTGAGGAGCTGAACACGAGGCTACCCTTCGAGATCCCGCCCTTCAAGCTCACCAAGCGCCAGGTGCTGATCGACCGGCTGGTGTACGACGCGCGCGTGGTGGAGGCGGCGGAGGCCCACGCCCGCGAGCACCGCATGCCACGCGAGGTCGTGATGGCAAAGGTGGAGCGGTACGCGCGCGAGATCGTCCCCTCCTTCAACGCGTACCTGTACTTCCGCGTGGGGTACTGGATGGCGCGGCGCGTGGCGCGCTTCCTCTACCGCGTGCGGCTGGGGTGGAGCGACGAGGTGGGGCTGGCCGGCATCCCCCGCGGCAGCACGGTGGTGTTCGTGATGAACCACCGCAGCAACATGGACTACGTGCTCGTCGGCTACCTGGCCTCCGACCGGGCGGCGCTGTCGTACGCGGTGGGGGAGTGGGCGCGCATCTGGCCGCTCCACATGCTGATCCGCTCGATGGGCGCCTACTTCGTGCGCCGCGGCTCGGGCAACGCGCTGTACCGGCGCGTCCTGGAGCGCTACGTTTTCATGGCGACACAGGCCGGCGTCACCCAGGCCGTGTACCCGGAGGGCGGGCTGAGCCGCGACGGTGCCCTGCGCCCGCCCAAGCTGGGGCTGCTGGACTACATCCTGCGCGCCTTCGATCCGCACGGCGAGCGCGACCTGGTGTTCGTGCCGGTGGGCCTCAACTACGACCGCGTGCTGGAGGACCGCACCCTGCTGGCCGACGTGCTCCCCGGTCGGCCGAAGCCGGGGCGCTGGGAGGCGGCGCGCAATTCGCTGGCGTTCGTGCGGCGCAACCTGTGGCTGATGGCGCGCAACCGCTGGCACCGCTTCGGCTACGCCTGCGCCTGCTTCGGGACGCCGGTCTCCATGCGGGCCCACTGCGAGGCGCGCGGCATCGACCCGCGCGCGCTGCACGGCGACGAGCGGCACGCCGTGGTGGAGGAGCTCGGCGCCGAGCTGATGCGCGCCGTCGGCGCGGCCATCCCGGTCCTTCCCGTCTCGCTGGCGGCCACCGTCTTCCTGCGCGGCGCGGGGCCGCTGAGCGAGCTGGAGCTCAAGGCCGGCGTGCACGCGCTGGCGCAGAGCGCGGAGGCCGCGGGCGCACGCGTCTACGTCCCGCGCCGCGACCTGGACTACGCCGTGACCGTGGGACTGCGCATGCTCACCCTGCGCCACCTGGTCACCGAGGACGCGGACGGCCTCTTTCGCCCCGCGCCCGGCGAGGAGGCCGTGCTGCGCTACTACGCCAACTCCATCGCCCACCTCCTCCCCGCCGAGGAGCCGGCGGCGATCGCGGTCGCTACCTGATGCAACGAAACAGCATCTCACACAGAGACACGGAGGCACAGAGAGAAAAGCGGGAGGTGTCTCTCTGCTTCCTTCTCTGTGTCTCTGTGTCTCTGTGTGAGGCCAGGCAGTTCTTTCGAATCAAGGAGTACGAAGAATGGCAAAGCCGGTGATGCTGGCGGTGGACGACGACCCGGAGGTGCTCCAGGCCGTCTCCCGCGACCTGCGCAGGCGCTACGGCGAGCGCTACCGCATCGTGAGGGCCGAGGCCGGCGCCGTCGCGCTGGACGCGGTGCGCGAGCTGAAGCGCAAGAACGAGCCGCTGGCGCTCTTCCTGGTGGACCAGCGCATGCCGCGCATGACCGGCGTCGAGTTCCTGGAGGAGGCGGCCAAGCTCTTCCCGGACGCCAAGCGCGCCCTGCTCACGGCGTACGCGGACACGGAGGCGGCGATCCGCGCCATCAACCGCGCCCACATCGACTACTACCTGCTGAAGCCGTGGGACCCGCCCGAGGAGTCGCTGTACCCCATGCTCGACGACCTCATGGAGGACTGGCAGGCGGGGTACCGGCCGGGCTTCGAGGGGATCCGCGTGCTGGGGCACCGCTGGAACCCGGAGGCGCACGCGCTGCGCGACTTCCTGGCCCGCCACCAGATCCCCTACCGCTGGACGGACCTGGAGGCGCAGCCTGACCCCGCCGCCGCGCTTCTGGAGGCGGGGCTCGCTCCCGACACCGCGCTCCCCGCCGTGGTGCTGGAGGATGGGCGCGTGCTGGAGCACACCGACCTCGCCACGGTGGCCGAGGCGGTGGGGCTGCGCACGCGCGCGGAGAAGAAGTTCTACGAGCTGGCCATCGTCGGCGCCGGGCCGGCGGGGCTGGCGGCGGCGGTGTACGGCGCCAGCGAGGGGCTCAAGACGGTGATGCTGGAGCGCGAGGCGCCCGGCGGCCAGGCGGGGCAGAGCTCGCGCATCGAGAACTACCTCGGCTTCCCCGCCGGGCTCAGCGGCGCGGACCTCACGCGGCGGGCGGTGATGCAGGCCCGCAAGTTCGGCGCGGAGATCCTGGCGCCGCAGAGCGTGGCCGGCGTGCGCGTGGACGGGCCCTACCGCCAGGTGATCCTTGCGGACGGCAGCGAGATCGCCTGCCACGCGCTCCTCATCGCCAGCGGCGTGTCGTACCGCAAGCTGGACGTGCCGGGGTGCGACGAGCTCTCCGGGCGCGGCGTCTACTACGGCGCGGCGGCCACCGAGGCGGCGGCGTACCGCGGCGAGGACGTCTACGTGGTGGGCGGCGGCAATTCGGCCGGGCAGGCGGCGATGTACTTCTCCAACTACGCGCGCCAGGTCTGCATCGTGGTGCGCGGCGCGGGGCTGGCCGCCACCATGAGCCAGTACCTGGTCGACCAGATCGGCGAGACGCCCAACATCCGCATCCTCCCCCACACCACCGTGGAGGAGATCGTGGGGCACGACCACCTGGAGCGGCTCACGCTGCGCAACGCGGAGACGGGCGAGTGCGAGCAGGTGGAGGCCGCGGGGCTCTTCATCTTCATCGGCGCCGCGCCGCATACCGAGTGGCTGGAGGGCGTGGTGGCGCGCGACCGCAACGGCTTCATCCTCACCGGCCCGGACCTGCCCGCGGACGGGCGCGGCAGGCCCCGCGGGTGGCAGCTGGAGCGCGACCCTTTCCTGATGGAGGCGAGCGTGCCGGGGATCTTCGTGGCGGGCGACGTGCGCGCCAACTCGGTCAAGCGCGTCGCATCGGGCGTGGGCGAGGGCGCGATCGCCGTGCAGTTCATCCACCGCTACCTGGCCGAGCTGTGATCCGCCCCGACGACCTGCGCACCGTCCCCCTGCTGGCCGACCTGGCCGAGGAGGAGCTCGACTACCTCGCCTCCATCGCGGAGGAGCGGGAGTACGCGCCGGGGCAGGCCATCGCGCCGCAGGGGGCCCCGGCGGAGTCGATGTTCATCATCCTCGACGGAGAGATCCAGTACGGGCAGGAGGGGATGGCGGACGCGCGCCTGGTCACGAGGCAGGCGGGCGACGTCACCGGGCTCCTCCCCTTCAGCCGGATGACGCACTACGTGGGCACCGTGCGGGCGCTGGCGCACACGCGCGCCGCCCGCATCGCTCGCGAGCACTTCCCGGAAATGCTGCGCCGCGTGCCCGTGCTGGAGGCGCGGCTGATCGGCGCCCTCACCGACCGGGTGCGCGAGACGACGCGGGCCGAGCAGCAACGCGAGAAGCTGATGGCGCTGGGGAGGCTCTCCGCGGGGCTGGCGCACGAGATGAACAACCCCGCCGCGGCGCTGCGCAGGGCCACCTCGCACATGCGCGAGCGGCTGCGCGTGCTGCCCGAGCGCACGGTGAACCTGGCGGGGTGCAACCTGGGCGTCGTGCAGTTCTCCTCGCTGGCCGCGCTCCTCACGCGCACCATGACCTCCGGCCCCGCCGAGCGGCTGGCTCCGCTGCAGGCCAGCGAGCGCGAGGAGGAGGTCGGCGCCTGGCTCGAGGACCGCGGCGTCCCCGAGGCGTGGACGCTCGCGGTGACCTTTGTGGCCAGCGGGATGGGGACGGCGGAGCTGGAGGAGCTGGCCGCATCCCTTCCCGAAAAGGCGGTGCGCGACGCCGTGGCGTGGCTGGGCGGCGGGCTGGAGGCGGAGCTGCTGCTGCGCGAGATGGAGGACGCCGCCATCCGCATCTCCGGACTGGTGGCGTCGGTCAAGAGCTACTCGCACATGGACGAGTCGCAGGCCCGCACCGAGACCGACCTGCACGAGGGGCTGGAGAGCACGCTCACCATGCTGGCGTACAAGACGGGCGAGCGGCGCGCGCGGGTGGAGCGCGACTACGACGCGTCGCTCCCGCGCGTGTGGGCGAACGCGGGCGAGCTGAACCAGGTGTGGACCAACCTGCTGGACAACGCGCTGGACGCCGTGGCCCCTGGCGGACGCATCACCATCCGCACGGTGCACCGCGGCGGCGACGCCATCGTGGAGATCCGCGACGACGGCCCCGGCATCCCGCCCGAGATCCAGGAGCGCATCTGGGAGCCGTTCTTCACCACCAAGGACGTGGGCGAAGGCTCCGGCCTGGGGCTGGACATCGTGCGCCGCATCGTCGTGCGGCAGCACCGCGGCGACGTGGGGGTGGAGAGCCGTCCCGGCGACACCTGCTTCCGCGTGCGCCTCCCCCTGCGCGGCCCGGGGGAGGAGTGACCGCCCCCACCGATGCATCGCCCCCCGCGGGGAGCGGCCGGGCGATGCTGCACGACCCGGAGGAGCGGCGCCTCTTTCCGCGCTTCACCCCCGAGCAGCTGGAGATGCTGTCCGATTACGGCGAGCGCGTCACCTTTCCGCCCGGCGCGCGGCTGTTCGAGCAGGGCGACGCGCATCAGTACCTTTTCGTGGTGCTGGCCGGCGAGGTGCGCATCACCAAGACGGCGGGGGGCGAGGAGCTGCTCCTGGCCCTCCACCAGGTGGGCGAGTTCAGCGGCGAGCTCTCCATCCTCTCCGGCGGCCCCGCCATCGCCACGGGCACGGCGGTGGGGGATGTGGAGGCGCTGCGCATACCCGTCCCCCGCCTGCGCGAGCTGATCGTGAGCTGCGCGCCGGTGGCCGAGACGGTGCTCCCCGCGCTCGCCGGGCGCGTGCAGGAGGTGGACTCGGAGCTCCGCCAGCAGGAGAAGCTGGCCGCGCTGGGGAGGATGGCGGCCGGCCTGGCGCACGAGCTCAACAACCCCGCCGCCGCCGTGCGCCGCGCCGCCGCCCAGCTGGACGAGACGGTGGACGATGCACAGTGCGCCGCCCTGCGCCTCCACGAGCACCCGCTCGCGCCGGAGCAGCAGGCGCTCCTGGACCGCCTCCACACCGAGTCCCGCGCCTACTGCGCCACCGCCGCCCCCATGCGGCCGTTGGAGCGGAGCGGGCTGGAGGACGAGGTTGCGGACTGGCTGGAGGACCACGGCGTGGCCGAGGCATGGAAGCTGGCGCCGACGCTGGTGGAGGGCGGAGTGTCGCCTGCCCGGCTGGAGGAGGTGGCTGAGGGGATGGGAGCCGAGCGGCTGGGCGACACGGTGCAGTGGCTGGCCTCCACGCTCGCCGCCGCCGCCCTCCTGCGCGAGGTGGTGCAGAGCGCCGACCGCATCTCCTTCCTGGTGCACTCCATCAAGGAGTACTCGCACCTGGACCAGGCGCCCGAGCTGCAGGAGGTGGATCTGCACGCCGGCCTGGAGAGCACGCTCACCCTCCTCCACCACAAGCTGAAGCGGGGCATCGAGGTGGTGCGCGAGTACGACAGGACCCTCCCGCGCGTCTGCGTCTACCCGGGTGAGCTGAACCAGGTGTGGACCAACCTGATCGACAACGCGGTGGATGCCATGAAGGGCGCGGGCCGCCTCGTCGTGCGGACCGCGCGGGACGGCGACCACGCCACGGTGGAGATCGCCGACGACGGACCCGGCATCCCGCAGGAGCTGAGGACCCGCATCTGGGAGCCGTTCTTCACCACCAAGGGCGTGGGTGAGGGAAGCGGGCTGGGGCTGGACATCGTGCGCCGCATCGTGCACCGCCGCCACGGCGGCACCATCCGCGTGGATTCGCGCCCCGGCGAGACGCGGTTTCGCATTTCGCTGCCGATCGCGGGGCCGCCGAAGGCGGGGGCGGTGGTCGGGTTGGTGCCACCCGGCGGTTGAAACCGCTGCAACAACCGCGGGAAACCTGCCTTCGCAGGTTTGGGGAGGCGGGAGGGGGACCGGCGCCCGCATCGCAGGCGCCCGGGCATCGCCGGGGGCTGAAGCCCATACGCGTTAACTTAAGGCTTGCACGTGGCAACGAGCCGGCTTATCGTGGATTCCATGAGAGCCGACATCCTTGCGGAAGAGTGGGCGGTGATCACCCGCTTCCTTCCCGACAACTGGCGAGAACTCGCCCGCTCAACGGGCGCTCTCCGACGAGCCCGTCAGGTCGCCGATGCGGACGTGCTTCTCCGCTTGGTCTTCCTCTACGCGGCTTCGGGCCTGTCTCTGCAGCACGCATCCGCGAGGGCGGCGACCGCGGGCTTGGCCAGGATCTCCAGTGTGGCGCTGATGAAGCGCATGCGGAGCGCAGGTCCGTGGCTGCGGGCGCTTGCCGAGGCGGTGTTTGCCGAGGGAGCGCGGCGGCCGTCCCTTGATGCGGTTCCCGCCGGGCGGCGGCTGCGGATTGTTGACGCGACGCACGTGCGGGTGTCGGGGAGCGGCGTTGCGGACTGGCGGCTCCACTACGTGCTGGGCCTGCCGACCCTTACGTGCGACTTCGCCGAAGTCACGGATTCCACGGGCGGGGAGACGTACATGCGGGTTCCGGTCGAGCTCGGAGACATCATCCTGGGAGACCGCGGATACTGTCACCGCGAGGGCGTGGCGTACGTGCTGGAGCGCGGCGGAGACGTGGTCGTGCGGCTCAACTCCAACAGCTTTCCTCTGCTAAGCTCCAAAGGTGAGCGGCTGGACCTCCTCGCCGCGATGCGCTCGCTCGTGGAGCACGTGCCGGGCTCGTGGCCAGTACGCTTCGAGGCCGGTGGCAAAGAGTACGACGCGCGCCTCTGCGCCGTCCGAAAGAGCGCCAGCGCGGCCCAGCAGGCGAAGGAGCGTCTGCTTAAGACGGCGCGCAAGAAGGGGAGGACGGTCCGCGAGGAGACACTCGAGCTGTCGGAGTACATCTTCGTACTGGCGACTCCCGGGCTGGATGATCTCTCCGCGACCGAGATCTTGGAGCTCTACCGTGCGCGCTGGCAGGTGGAGCTCGGCTTCAAGCGCCTGAAGTCGCTCTTCGACGCAGGCAGCGCTCCGAACCAGGATGCGGAAGCGGTGCGAAGTTGGATCTATGCAAAGCTGCTGGCGGTGCTACTGATCGAGAGACTCGGCGAGGAATCTCGTCTTTTTTCCCCCTGGGGGTTCCCTCTCGGAGGGGCCAGGGAGTCGCTGGCGAGAGTTCCGCGAAGCGTGCGACGCGTTCCTAGCCGTGGTCGCGCTCCCCTGCCTGCCCAGCGTGCTGCTGGAGCGGGGACGCGAAGTACGGCGTAGGCTCCGAGAGCCACCCCGAAAGCGGACGATGCAACTCCTTGAAATCAAGAAGTTTAAGGCCTTAAGTTAACGCCTATGGGG
>DASVTZ010000092.1 GCA_036387335.1 Longimicrobium sp. | reverse complement strand
CTTCATCTGCCCCTCGCGCATCGAGCACCTGGGGAACGTGATCCTGGAGGCGTGGGGCCGCAACGTACCCGTGCTCTCCACCCGCACCCGCGGCGCCGAAGAGCTGATGGTCGATGGCGAAACGGGTCTCCTCGTCGCCGCCTCGGACGCGCGGGCGATGCGCGACGGCATCCTGCGCGCCCTGGAGTCCGGGCAACCGGAACTGCGCCGCCTGGCCGACGCCGGCCTGCACACCGTCCGCACGCGCCACAGCAAGGAAGCCATCGTCGCAGCCTACCGCGAGCTGTACGCGCATCTGGTAAGCATCGGACGGCGGCGGTGAGCCGGCGCCCGCGTCCCCCGAACCGCTGAACACCCGCCCCGTGGACTTCACCGCTCCCCTGAGCGCGCTCGCACTCGCGGGCGCCACCCCGGAGTTCTTTACGCAGATCGCCACGCTGCTGGTGGCGGGCGCGCTGATCGCCTACCTCGGAAGCCGGGTCAAGCTGCTCCCCATCGTCGGCTTCCTGCTGGCGGGGGTGCTGATCGGGCCCAACGCGCTGGGGCTGGTGCGCGACCTGGAGCTGGCCAACGCAGCCGCGGAGGTGGGCGTCGTCCTCCTTCTCTTCACCATCGGCATCGAGTTCTCGTTCGAAAAGCTGGCCCGCATCCGCCGCCTGATCTTCGGCGCGGGCGGGCTCCAGGTGCTGCTGGCCACCGGGGTCACGGCGGGCGTGCTGGCGATCTTTGGGGCGGATTGGCGGGTGGGGGTGTTCACCGGCTTCCTGGTGGCGCTCTCCTCCACCGCCATCGTCCTGAAGCTCCTGGGCGACCGCGGCGAGGCGGCGGTCGAGCACGGGCAGGTGGCGCTGGGGCTGCTGATCTTCCAGGACCTGGCCATCATCCCCATGGTGCTGCTGGTGCCCACGCTGGGCGGGGCGGGCGGGCCGCCGCAGGAGATCGCCTGGGCGTTGGCGAGGGCCGCGGCCATCATCGCCCTGGTGCTGCTGGTGGCGCGTCGTGTGATGCCGCCGCTGCTGGACGTGGTCGCCCGCACCTGCTCGCCGGAGATCTTTCTGCTCACGGTGGTCGCGGTGTGCTTCGGCACGGCGTACCTCACCAGCCTGGCGGGGGTGAGCCTGTCGCTGGGCGCCTTCCTGGCGGGGCTGCTGGTGAGTGAGAGCCGCTTCAGCGAGCACGCCCTGGGCGAGATCCTCCCTCTTCAGATCCTCTTCAGCGCCACCTTTTTCGTCTCGGTGGGGATGCTGACGGACCCCGCGTTCCTGCTTCGCCACCCGCTGCTCGTGCTGGGTGCGGCGGCGGGGGTGCTGGCGGTGAAGTTCGCCACCACCACGGTGGCGGTGCGTGCGCTGGGCTACCGGCTCCCGGCGGCCGCGGCCAGCGGGCTCGTGCTGGCCCAGGTGGGGGAGTTCTCCTTCGTGCTGGAGCGCGCCGGGCGGGCCGCGGGGCTCACGCCGGCGGGACTCGGAGAGACGGGCTCGCAGGCCTTCATCGCCACCACCGTGCTGCTGATGATCCTCACCCCGGCGCTCGCCTCGCTCGGGACGCGGCTGGAAGGGCGGATGGAGGCGCACCGCGGGTCGATGGAGCAGGCGCGGATGGGGGAGGACGAGGACTCGTCGCACCTGCCGCCGCTGGACGGGCACGTGGTGGTGGCCGGCTACGGCGAGGCGGCGCGGGAGCTGGTGCGCGTGCTGCACCGCGGCGGCGTCCCGTACGTCATCACCACGCTCAACCCGGGCGGCGCGAGCGAGGCGGACGCGGCGGGTTTCCCCGTGCTGCGCGGCGACGCCACCCGCGCCCGCACCCTGCAGATGGCCGGCGCCGAGCGTGCGCGCGCCATGGTGATCGCGGACGACGATCCCGGCACCGCCCTCCGCATCACGACGGTGGCGCGCTCGCTGAACCCGACGCTCCAGATCCTGGTGCGCACCCGCTACGCCGCGGACACCGAATCACTGCTGCAATCCGGCGCGGACATCGTGGTAGCGGAGGAGACGGAGGCCATGGCCCGGCTCACCTCCAGCGTGCTCGGCGCGATGGGGGTGTCCGCGGGCGACGTGGGCGCGCGCGAGGAGCCCGTGCGCGCCGCCACGCCCGAGCCGGCGGACGTCGTGCTCGACCCGGAGCGCACGGTGACGTTCGCACCCGCCACCGCGTGCGGCCACGTGGCCCGGGTGCGTCCGGTGCATCCGAGCGCCCGCGGCTGCGAGGAATGCCTGCGCACCGGCGACCGCTGGGTGCACCTGCGCATCTGCATGACGTGCGGCCACGTGGGATGCTGCGATTCATCCCCGAACCGCCACGCGTCGGCGCACTTCCATTCCACCCTGCACCCCATCATGCGCTCCGCCGAGCCGGGCGACCGCTGGGGTTGGTGCTACGTGGACGAGCGCACGCTCTGATCCCAGTCACGGAAAAACGTAACGACTGGTCTCACGCAGAGGCGCAGAGACGCAGGAGAGGACCGCAACTGCATGGCTCACACAGAGACACAGAGCCACAGAGGAAGAACAGAAGGAGGGTTCTCTGTGGCTTTCAGTTCCTTCTGTGGCCTCTGTGTGATGCTGTTCTCTGTTGTTCTCTCCCTGCGTCTCTGCGCCTCTGCGTGAGACTTCCCTCGTTGGTTCTTCGCGGCAGCGGTCGTGTTCAGGACGACGGCGCGTGGGCGATTTCGACGGTGATCGCCCGCCAGCGGCCCTGCTTGAAGCGCAGTACGCTCAGCGTGCACCGCGCCACGTGACCGGCCAGGATGGCGAGCCAGACGTCGATGGGATCCAGCGTCCCCGTGCGCCGGATCACGAAGCAGATCCCCAGCGGCAGCACCACCTGCGAAGCCACGGAGATGTAGAGCGGCCCGCGTGTGTCGCCCGTGCCCTGGAGCCCGCCCGTGTAGGTGAGCGCCACCGCCACGAACATCCCCGAGACACCCAGCACCTGCAGAAGCTGGACGCCCAGCTCCACCGCGGCGGGCTCGTCCATCCCAAAGATCGCCAGCAGCACGCGCGGGGCGGCGAGGAAGAGCGCCCCCACGACGGCCGCTCCGCCCAGCCCGATCCCGGCCGTCACGCGTACGGCGGCGGCGGCGCGGTCCGGCTGGCCCGCGCCCAGGTTCTGCCCGGCGACGGCGGCCGCGGCGCCCATCAGCCCCACCGACGTCCAGGTGATAAGCGAGAAGAGCTGCCCGTACGACACCGCGTACGCCGCCTGCGCCGCGGCGCTCTGGGCCAGCGAGCCGATGTAGGCCAGCATCAGCACCCCGCCCACGTTCATGGCGATCCCCTGGATCCCGGTGGGGAGCCCAAAACCGAAGAGGGCGCGGATCACCCCCCAGTCCGGCCCCCACCCGCCACCCCGCGGGAACGACACCACCCACCCGCCGCGCACCAGCCGGAAGAGCGCGTACGCCGCCACCAGCCCCGACGCGATCGTGGTCCCCATGGCGGCGCCCACCGTGCCGAAGGCGGGAATCAGGATGAGGTTGAGCCCCAGGTTGAGCGCCGTCATGACGAAGCCCAGCACCATGGGAGTGCGGGCATCTCCAGCCGCGCGCAGCGCCCCGCCCAGCATGAAGAACACGAGCATCCCGCCGCTGAACAGGAACATCACGCGCAGGAAGGGGAGCGCCTCCGCCTGCACCGCGGGCGCGGCGTTCACCCGGTCCAGCAGCCACGGCGCCAGGAAGTACCCCAGGGGCGCCATGATCCCCACCGAGATCCCCAGCGCCGTGAGGAAGGCCTGGTACACCACGCGGTCCACCCGGGCGGAGTCGCGTGCGCCGGCGGCGCGGGCCACCAGCACTCCCATCCCGGTGAAGAGCGACGAGATGAAGGCGATCACCACCAGGAAGATCTGCCACGCCACCCCGATGGCGGCGTTCCCCGCGTACCCCACCATGTGCCCCACCATCACGTGGTCCACCATCCCCTGCAGCCCCCCAACGACGTTGGCCAGCATCCCGGGCCACGCCAGCTTCCAGACTGCGGGGCGCAGCGGCCCCTCCACGATCGAGCGGTCGTAGCGAGCAGCGGGGGCGGGTGCGCTCAAAGGGCTCCGGGTGGCGCGGGAGAAGGATGGGGGCGGCGGGCAGCCTCGAAGCGCACTTTAAAGGAAAACCCTCGGCGGGCAAGATAGTCGCGGAGGGTCTCTTCGTCACTCCGGCGTCCAGGATTCGCCACCCGTCGGTGTGCGGAGGGACTCCGGTCAGCGCCCAGGCTGGTGTCCGCGCCCAGGCGACGAGAATTGCGGAGCCCCTCGTTTCGATCCCGCCACCCTCCGAATCCGAACCATGACGCTGGTATCCTGCCCTGACTGCGGAGCGCAGGTGTCTTCGCTCGCGCCCGCCCGCGTGCGCTGCGGACGGCCGCAGCACGCCAACGCATTTACCCCTCCCCCGCCCGCGCCGGTCGACTCAGCGACACCGCCGAAGTCGCATTGCACCCGATGAGCGGGACTAAGCTCCTATTCATGTCGGTGTGCACCTTTGGACTGTACCACGTCTACTGGTTCTACCGCAACTGGAGACTGCGCAACGAGCTGCGCAGGCGCGGCGTCACGGCGCCGCTGCGGGCGATCTTCGCGCCCTTCTTCGCGTACTCGCTCTTCTCGGACGTGGACGACGAGGTCCGCCACTGGGGTGTGACGCCCGGCTGGAGCGCGGCGGCGATGGCGATCGCCTACTTCCTGCTGAACCTCGTAACCCAGCTGCCGGACCCGCTCTGGCTCGTCGGCCTGCTGAGCTTCCTTCCACTTCTCTCGGTGCAGCACACGGTCAACGAGGCGAACGCACGGAGCTCGCACCCGGCGCCGGTGAAAGCCAATTACTCCGGGCTCAACATCGCGGGGATCGTGCTCGGAGGCATCCTCCTCCTCCTCGCCCTTATCGGCACCTTCATGCCCGAACCGTAGCTGTCCGGCCAACAGCATACCGGTGCGAAGACAGTCCGTAGCTCCGGCCATCTGTCACATCATGGGCGAGATTGAGGTTGGCCGAGCGCCAGCCACGGCGGTTTACCTGCTCGGCGGCGGGGCGGCCACGTGTTGGACGCACTCCGGATCCACTGCTTGGTCCTGATCCCTTCCCGCTTCGGACATTCGGGACGTCACCGGCCTTTACCCGGCGCATCCGTATACCCCAGCCTCCTTTAGCCTCCCCCTGTTTTCGCGGCCGATTTGCAGCCTGACACCACAGGGGTGTGCGACCGTTCGTATAGTGCGAAATGGCCGTACCTCGTCCATCCAATCCATGAGAGGCCCTAGCTGGCAGTGCCAGCGTCTGCTTCACGAACGTAGCAGCAACCGGGAGGTGGAATGGCGGATCAGGACAAGTTCACTGCGGCCGAGGCAGCAGAAGCGCTCCCGCAACTCGGTGGCGAGCCGAGACAAACGGTGGAGGTGAAGTTCCAGGTGACGGCGGGACTGGCTGAGCTAGTCCTGATGGACGATGTTCCGCTGGATCGGGATGCTGAATCTGGACTTTGGCGCGCGCGTGCGGGACAGGGCGACTACCTCCTGCGCTGGCTCGCAGACAGTGGCCTTGACGATGAACCATACACTCTCGCGGTGGTGGGACCCGAGTGCGCCGCGTTCAAACCGCCGCCACTCCGCACGGATAAGAAGGGCCGGGCTCGCGGTCTGACCACTATTCGGGTCTGTGCACCTGCGGCTGTATTGATGTCCTTGTGGATGGCTGTCCACCCAGCCACAGCACAAGAAGGCCCTCTGCTCACGGTACCCGCGCCGGTTGCGGGCGCCACGCTCCGAGCCGTACCCGCGCCTACTGTGTACCTCACCGCCGCAACGGAGGAGAAGCGTGCACGTATCGAAGCCGAAGTGGGGAAATGGAGCGCGGGAGCGGGGGGGTTCAGCCGCTCGCATCTGGTGTTTTCCGCCTCAGCGCCACTGGCCGAGGGCGAGGAACCGACCATCCTGGCAGATCTACGTGGATTGGGTGGCGCTACCACGGCATCATTGGCGTTGAACGGATGGGTGCGTGATCCCGTCGGGAGATCCGCGGATCTCCAGGCCTGGTGCTTGGAGGCGCGCCGCCATCGCCGCCTTCCCGATACCTTCCAGTGCGGGGAGGTGCCTGGGTCCATTCTGAATCCGGCTAAACTCTCCGAATCAATGCTCGCCGAGCATGATGTCGTCGCGGGCGGGGCATTTCGGTTTCTTTGGAGCATCGCGTCCGAAGTGGGACGAGAGACTGTCAACTACCTCCGCGCCGACGACTTTGAGCCCGAGTCGGAAGAGACGATGCCTTGGTCGGTTGAGGGGAAGTTCGGCACCCTTGTCAATGCTGCGGGCGGGGTTAACCTGGTGAGCGCGGGTGCACGCTGGCAACAGTCTTTCGCCGTGGGTGCGGCGGCGGATATCTGTACGCCCGTTGGCACCGGCGGTGCATTGCGGTGCCGAAATCGTCCCATCGGCGCACCCGCACGGGAGCGCGAAGCGGTGCTCGACGCGCAGGTACGCAGTTTCCTCACGCGACGCCTTGCTGTCAACCCACACCTGAGCTACGGTGTCAACGGCGGTGAGATAGGCATTGAGCTTCCTATCTACGTCGTCGCGAACTCTGATGGGGCGCTGATCGCCGGGATAAATCCGAGTTGGAACAGCAAGACCGATAGAGGGCGGCTCAGTATCTTCGTCGGCAAAGCGTTCGACTTCGGCCTGTGACTCCTCTGTTTGAAAAACAAGACTCCACGGGCCGTCCTCGCCCGTGGAGCCTCTGCCCTGCGGTGTGCGCTTGCCTCAGCGCTGTGCGGCGGCCTTGGTGGTGATGCGGATGACGCCGTGGGCGGCGCGGGGGTCGTTGGGGTAGAGGCTGGCGGCGGCGGGGCCCTTGATGACTTCGATGTTGTCGATGCGTTCCGGCGCGATGGTGCGCATGGCGCTCGGGTCGGCGATGCGTCCGTCGACGACCATCAGGCCCTCGAAGGTCTCGCCGCTGCGGATGCGGACCGGGCCGAACGACTCGGCGTGGGCACTGTCGCCGCGGATGCGGATCTGGGTGCCGCCGGCGGCTTCCCTGCGGAGGATGGTGAAGTCCCGGGCGTGACCGGTCCCTTCGAACGTGCGCGCGCCGGTGGTGATGGTGAAGGTGCCGGTGCCGTCGTCCTTGCGATGGACCGAGATCTGGGCGATGCGTCCAGAGGTGAGCGCATGCGCTTCCTCAGCGGTGACCTGCTTGCCGTCGACGATGTAGACCATCTTCGCCTCGCCATCGAACACGCGGAAGCGGGTCGCCTGCGTCTCGGCGGCGCGGACGTCCATGCGGTCGACTTCGGAGGTGGTGGGGAGCGCGGTCTCGCAGGCGGCGACGAGGGCGCCCGTCGCCAGCACGCCCAGCAGCCCGGCGCGCGCCGGGGCGAAGCGCGGAATCCGTACGTTCATGGCTCGTATTCTCCGTTCCAGGGATGAGGGCGTGCCGGCCAGCGCCGGTGCGCCCAGGGTGAGGCCGGGTCCACGCCCGGCCATGTCGATCAGCAGCGTTCCGTACGCGGCGGGGCGCACGCCGTGGCGCAGCACGCGGGTGTCGCAGTCCAGCTCCACGGCCGTCCGCAGCCGGCGGAGCATCCACCAGGCGGCCGGGTTCCAGGGGACCAGCGCCGCGGCCAGGCACCCCGCCGCCAGCAGGAGCGGGTCGCGGGCGCGGATGTGCTCGCGCTCGTGCAGCACGACCAGCCGCTGCTCTTCGGGGCTGGATTCCAGGAGCCAGCGAGGGACGACGACTTCCGGCGTGCGCACGCCGAGCACCGCCGGTCCGACGCGCGGCGCCACGCGCACAGGCGTGCCGGCGACGTCGTGCAGCGGCCAGCGGCGGCGCTCGCGGCGGGCGCGGTGGAGGGTGGCCGCGGCGATCGCCAGGAGCGCGGCGGTGAGGACGAGCCAGCCGGCCGCCAGCGCCTCACCCGGGATGCGGGCGCCGAGGGTGGCGGCGTCGCGCAGGGTGTCGCCGGCCAGGTCGCGGACGGCGGTGGCGGCGTGCGCCAGGGCGGCGAATAGGCCGGCATCCGCGTCGTCCGCCGCGATGGGGGCGGTGCGGCGGACGACGGCTGCGTCGAAGGAGAGCCTGGTGGGTGCGGTGGTGCGGAGCGGGGCCAGCGCGACGAGGGCGAGGGTGGCTCCCATCGCGCCGATCCACACCCAGCGCACGGGGCGGCCCAGCAGGCGGCAGACTTCCTCCAGCACCCATGCTGCAGCGGCCACCAGCGCGCTCACCAGCAGCGAGTACAGCATCCACGACACGATCATGGCTCTTCCTCCATCCGCTCTGCGAGTAGGCGGCGCATGCGCTCCAGCTCCTCGCGCTTGAGGCCGCGGTCGGAGACGAGCTGGGCGAACATCAGCTCCGCGGAGCCCTGGAATACGGCTTCGCGGATGCGGCTGATGGCGCTGCGGCCCGCGCGGTCCGGCGCGACCGTGGGGTGGTAGCGGTAGGCGCGGCCCTCGGGCTCGTGGCGCACGTACCCCTTTTCTTCCAGCGTCTGCAGCACGGAGAGCACGGACGTGTAGGCGAGCTCCTCGCCGAGCGCCTCGCGCACCTCGTTGACGGTGCCGGAGCCGCTCCGCCAGAGGATGCTCATCACGTCCAGCTCGCGGGGTGTGAAGATGATCTCGGTCATGGTCTTGTCTACGGGTTCTTCCGTAGGCTAATCTGGCAGCGGGTGATTGTCAACGGCTTTTTCCGTAGATGCGATTACGGGGAGTCTCACGCGGAGGCGCGGATTCGCGGAGGGAACTGCAACTGCTTGGCTCACGCGGAGGCGCGGAGACGCAGAGAGAGAGGGTGCACCGCGTGGCTTCGGGTTGGATGCCGGGATGGTGAGGAGGGTTGCGGGGGATGTAACTTCTGGATTTCGGGGAGGGACTCCATCGCGAGGGGATCTTCATGGGATGGGTGAAGGCGGTCGTGGGAGTCGCGGTGCTGCTCGGGTTCTGGGCGGCGGGGGAGGCGCTGGTGTCGGTGGCGCGGCTGCCGATGCCTGGGAGCGTTGCGGGGATGCTGCTCCTGGCGGGGGCGCTGAGGATGGGGTGGATTCCACTGGTGTGGGTGCGAGGCGCGGCGGAGCTCCTCGTGCGCTACATGGGGCTCCTGTTCGTGCCGCCGGGGGTGGGGTTGATGCTGTACTTCGATCTGATCGGCCGCGAGTGGCTTCCGATCATAGCGGCGGCGGTGGGGAGTACGATGTTCGTGCTGCTGACGGTGGGGGGCCTCATGCAGCGGATGGAGCGGCGTGGCTGAGGTGCTCTCCATCGCCGCGACGGTGGCGGTGTACGCGGCCGCCTCGTGGCTCTACCGGCGCTGGCGGATGCCGTTCTTCAACCCGGTGCTCGTGTCGGTGGTGGTGCTGATCTGCGCGCTGCGGGGGCTGGGGATCGAGCACGCGCAGTACGACCGCGGGGGGCGGATTCTCAGCTTCTTCCTGGGGCCGGCGGTGGTCGCGCTCGGCGTGCCGCTCTTCCTGCAGGGCGAGGAGATCGCGCGGCGGGGGAGGGCGATTCTGACCTCGATCGTCGCCGGGAGCGTGGTGGGGATCGTGTCGGGGGTGTGCGTGGCGGCGTGGCTCGGCGCGTCGGCGGAGGTGGTGAGGTCGCTGGCGCCGCGCTCCGTGACGACACCCATCGCCATCGGCATCGCGGAGCGGATCGGCGGGATTCCGTCGCTGAGCGCGGCGCTGGTGATCGGGACGGGGGTGCTGGGCGCGGCGCTGGGGCCGGCGGTGCTGCGGGCGGCCGGTGTGAGGAGCCGCACCGCGTTCGGGCTGGCGATGGGGGCCGCGGCGCACGGCATCGGCACCGCGCGCGCGGCGGAGGAGGGGACGGCGGAGGCGGCCGGGGGCGGGCTCGCCATCGGGCTGATGGGGGTGGCGACGGCGATTCTCGCTCCGCTGCTGGTGGCGCTGCTGGCGAGGGCGGGGGTGCTGGGGTGAGGTGGCGGGCATCAACTGGGGCATGAACGCCGGGACACCATCGCTGGGGGCACGAACGGCGGGGGCGCGAACGCCGAGGCGGATCGCCGGGTCGCCGGGTCGCCG
The DNA here is from genome assembly GCA_036387335.1 of Longimicrobium sp. Taxonomy (NCBI): domain Bacteria; kingdom Pseudomonadati; phylum Gemmatimonadota; class Longimicrobiia; order Longimicrobiales; family Longimicrobiaceae; genus Longimicrobium; species Longimicrobium sp. Next base: position 21,225 of record DASVTZ010000092.1, on the reverse strand, counting down.
GGGGCTGAAGCCCCCGGCTGGAACTACGGGAAGGCGGCTGAAGCCGGCTCGTACCCGCCCGCCAGCCCCAACCCGTCGGAGGAACGCGTCTTCACGCCCCCTCTCTCGATGACAGGAGGGCGCAGCCCTCTCCTGTTATCGGGAGAGGGGGCAGCGAGTGTAACGAGCGGGGGTGAGGGCCCCCGCCTCACTCCAGCTCGTCCAGCTCCCGCAGCGCCGGCACCTTGATCGCGGTGACGCCCACCACGCCGAGCGTCACCAGCCCGCCCAGGAGCACGGAGTTGACGGCGCCCAGCAGCCGCGCGGCCACGCCGGACTCGAAGGAGCCGATCTCGTTGGAGGAGCCGATGAAGATCTGGTTCACGGCGGAGACGCGGCCCAGCAGGTGCTCGGGGGTGCGCAGCGTCAGAAGGGTGGAGCGGATCACGACGCTGACGTTGTCCAGCATCCCGCTCAGCGCCAGCAGGGCGAGCGAGAGCCAGAAGGAGTGCGACAGGGCGAAGAGGATCCAGCACACCCCGAACCCGGCCACGCACAGCAGGAGCGTGGGGCCGGCGCGGCGCAGCTTGCGGTGCGCCAGGACGAGCGACATCGCCACGGCGCCGGCGGCGGGGGCGGCGCGAAGGACGCCCAGCCCCTGCGGCCCCACCCGCAGGATCTCCGCCGCGAAGATGGGGAGGAGCGCCGGGGCGCCGCCAAAGAGCACGGAGAAGAGGTCCAGCACCTGCGCGCCCAGCAGCTGCGGCTGCTTCAGCAGGAAGCGGATGCCGATGGTGAGGTTCTCGCCGATGGTGCCCTCGCGCGCGGCGGCGGGGCGGCGCGTGTACGCGATGCGCGCGAAGAGGAGGAGCGCGAGCGCGCAGAGCGCGGCCTCCGCCGCGTAGGCGGCGCGGGCGCTGGCGAAGCCGTACAGCACTCCGCCCAGCGCGGGCCCCATCACCGCCCCGAACTGCCATAGCGACGAGCGCCACGCCACCGCGTTGGCGTACGTCTCGCGCGGCACGATCTCCGCCCCCAGCGCCGTGCGGGCGGGCTGCAGAAAGGAGCGCGCCACGCCGCTGGCGAAGACCACGGCGAAGATCGGCCAGGTGCCACCGGCCAGGACCTGCGGCCGCATGGCCAGCGCGAGCAGGGCGCCGCCGCACGCCGTCTGCACCAGGAGGGCGGCCAGGCAGAGGCGCTTGCGGTCGTGCAGGTCCGCCACATGGCCCGCGTACAGCGCCGCGCCGATGAAGGGGATCGCCTCCGCCAGCCCCACCAGCCCCAGCGAGAGCGGGTCGCGGGTGATCTCGTACACCTGCCACGCCACCACCGTCGCCTGGATCTGCGTGCCCAGCGTGAGCGCCACCAGGCTCGCGACGTACCAGAGGAAGTTGGGGTTGCGCAGGGATACGTACGGGTCGTGCCGCTCGGCCATCGACGCTTCTCGCGGGCTGGGGGAGCGGGACGATACTCCGCCACGCCCGCTCCGCGCAATCGGAGCCGCGGGTGGTGGCGGCATGGCTCGCGTGCAGGGTCACGACATTTTGTGCAAAGCGATGGGAATGAGACGTTTGCTTCCGCGGACCGATCCCCCTCGACTTCAAACGATGCAGATGCTCATCCGCGACTCCCTTCCGGCCGCGCTCCTGGCGTGCGCGCTCCTGGCCGGGTGCACCACCGATTCCACGCTGGGCGCCCCCTCCACTTCGCCGGTCGCGCTGGCGGCGGGGGGCGGGCACACCTGCGCGCTGCTGCGGTCGGGCGAGGTGTACTGCTGGGGAAGCAACGACTTCGGCCAGATCGGCGGCGGGGCCGCGCCCGCCAGTGTCCCCGAGCCGGCGCGCGTGGCCAGCGGGGAGCGGTTCGCGGCCATCAGCGCGGGGGGCGAGACGACGTGCGCGCTGAACGGGGCGGGGAAGCTCTTCTGCTGGGGACGCAACCCGGCGCAGGCGTTCGGCGTTTCCGAGCCGTTCGTGAGCTCGCCGGTGGCCGTCGCGCCGGCGATGACGTGGCGCTCGGTGAGCGTGGGCTACTCGCATCTCTGCGGGATGGCGGTGGACGGCGTGGCGTACTGCTGGGGGAGGAACGTGCAGGGCCAGCTCGGCATCGGCCGGGCGGACACGGACGCGCACCCGGCGCCGGAGCCGGTGGGGGGGGCGGCGCGGCTCACCTCGATCGTCGCGGCCACCATCCACAGTTGCGGGCTGGATGGCGCGGGGAAGGCGTACTGCTGGGGGCTGAACTGGCAGAACGTCCTCACCACCGATGCCGCGCCCGTGCAGCCGCTCCCCGCGCGCGCCGGGGGCGAGCTGGCGTACGTGGAGCTGATGACGGGGACCACCTTCGCCTGCGGAAGGACGGCGGACACGCGCGTATCGTGCTGGGGCGACAACACGTCCGGGTCGTTCGGCACCGGCGACTTCATCGGCGGGCGCGACCCACGGCCGGCGTTCGGAGGGGCGCCGCTCCGCGTGCTGGCACTCAACTCGGAGAACACCTTCGCGGTGCACGCCTGCGTCACCGGCAGCGACGATGCGGCGCTCTGCTGGGGGAGCACGTCGGGCGGGCGGCTCGGCGGAACGCCTCCGGCCGCCACGCCCTGCTTCTCAACCGCATCGCCCATCACCTGCGATCCGGTGGGCACGCGCGTCGCCACGCACCGCTTCGCCGCGCTGGAGCTGGGGAGCACGCACACCTGCGGCCTCACCCGCGAGCGAAGCGTGCTGTGCTGGGGCGGCGGCGAGCGGGGGCAGCTCGGCAACGGCACCCTGACCAGCTCCGCCGCGCCCGTGACGGTGCACCTCCCCTCCTGATCCACACCTGCCGAACCGATGGACCTGCGCGGAGAAAAAGTCGCATAATCCTATGTGTGAGGCCACCTTGCAGCGATAGACACGAACCGGCCGCACCTGCTTTTCGCATCATCTCCGGTCCGCCTGAGCGCGACGCCTGAAAAGGAGCGTTACGCACAGAAATCACGGCCAAGTCACGCCGGGCGCGTTATACTGGGCACACGCGGCGCCCGAGAGGCCGCGTGGATCCCATCACCTTACCCCGGAGGAACAGGATGCACCTCACCCGCACCAGAACCGTCTTCGCCCTCGCCGCGGCGCTCGTGGCGCTCGCGGCACTCCCGGGCGGCGCCAGCGCCCAGACGTACTACGGGTACGAGAGCCTTGCCTGGACGGGCAAGTGCATGGACAACTACCGCGGCTACCTCACGGGCGGCAACAACCTCCAGATCTACAACTGCCAGTCGTCGGTGAACCAGTACTTCGCCCTCACGAGCGACGGGCACGTCATCGTGCAGAAGGGGCAGACGGACTCCAGCGGCTACCAGTACTGCATGGACTACTACCCGAGCAGCGGGTCGATCGGGTCGCAGGTGAAGATCTGGCCGTGCCGCCCGCTCAGCGGCCCGGGCGACAGCCAGCACTGGTATCTCCTCAGCACCGGCCAGTGGATGGGTGGCAGCGGCAACTGCGTCTCCGCGCAGACCGGCACCAACGAGACCAAGCTGGTGATGGCCGCCTGCAACACGAGCAGCCCGCCGAGCAACACGCGCTGGAAGTCGAAGCCGTGACGGCGGTGCGTTAGTGCGTTAGTGCGTTAGTGCGTTAGTGCGGGCCCCCTCCATCGCCCCTCCCCCGATAAAACCTGGGGGAGGGGCGATGGCGTGCATTCGTGCTCACCCCACTCTGTCATCCTGAGCGACGCGCGGCTCCGTCGCTCCCCGTGCACCGGACCGTGGCGCGGAGCGAAGGATCTACTGCGCGTTACGCGGGGCTCGGGGTCGCCCACAGTCCTCGCGCCTCGCCGGCTAGATCCTTCGGTCGCCGCAGAAAGGTCCGCGCGCGACTCGGGCTTCTGCGGGGCGGCTCCCTCAGGGATGACAGGATGGGGGGGAGGAAGGTTGACTAGGCACTAGGCACCAGGCACTAGGCACTACGCCCAGCGCACTCACGCACTCACGCACTCACGCACTATCAGTTTCCGTCCTTGCCGCGGGTTGCGTGCGGCGGTATCGTCCGCGGGTCCCTCCGATCGAGCCTTCCCGCCCGCCGCGCATCTCCGTGACCGAAGCCAACGTAGCATCCACCGAGTCCCGCCTCGTACGTGCCCTGGGGACGTGGGCGCTGGCCGCCAGCATCGTCAACGTGACGGTGGGGGGTGGCATCTTTCGTCTCCCCGGCGAGATGTCGAAGCTGCTGGGGCCCTCCGCGCTCTGGGCGTACGCGGTGTGCGCGCTCGCCATGGGGCTGATCGTCCTCTGCTTCGCCGATGCGGGGAGCCGGGTGGCGCTCACCGGCGGGCCCTATGCCTACGTGGAGACGGCGTTCGGGCCGTTCGTGGGCTTCCTCTCGGGGGTGCTGCTGTGGGCGGTGGGGACCTTTGCGCTCGCGGCCGTCTCCACCGTTCTGGCCGACTCGGTGGCGGCGCTCGTGCCGGCGCTGAGCGGGCGCGTGGCCAAGGCCGGCGTACTCGTGGTGGTGTACGCGCTGCTGGCCGGGGTCAACGTCGGCGGGGTGAAGCAGGGGGCGCGGCTCAACGACGTCGCCACCGTCGCCAAGCTCCTGCCGCTGCTGCTGCTGGTGGGGGCCGGGGCGCTGGCCGTGAGCCCACAGAACCTGGCCTCCACGGCGCCCGAGACGGGGAGCCTGGCCCGCGCCTGCATCGTGCTGATCTTCGCCTTCGCGGGGGTGGAGAGCGCGCTGGTGCCGAGCGGCGAGGTCCGCAACCCGGCGCGCACCGTGCCGCGCGCCATCCTCATGGCGATGCTGGGGATCACGGTGCTGTACCTGGCGCTGCACGCCGTCGCGCAGGGGGTGCTCGGCACCGACGTGCTCGCGCGGAGCGCCACCCCCCTCGCCGATGCGGCCGGCAAGGCGATGGGCTCCGGCGGGCGCACGCTGATCCTGGTGGGGACCGCCGTCTCCACCTTTGGCTACGTGAGCGGGATGATCCTGGCCGTTCCCCGCGGCCCCTTCGCCATGGCGCGCGACGGATTCCTGCCGCGCGCGCTGGCCTCGGTGCATCCCCGCTTCCACACGCCGCACGTCGCCATCATGGTGCAGGCGGTCATCACCTGCGCCCTTGCGATTTCCAGCAAGTTCATCCTGCTCGCCGTGCTGGCCAACCTCAGCACGCTGCTGCTCTACGCGGCGTGCTGCGTGGCCGCGTGGGAGCTCCGCCGCCGCGGCGTGACCACCGACGGCGCGATGCCCTTTCGCGTGCCTGCCGCGCCGGTCATCCCCTGGCTGGCGCTCGCGGTGATCGCGTTCATGCTCTTCTCGGTGACGCGCACGGAGTGGGCCTGGGTGCTCGGGGTGCTGGCCGTGGCGGCGATGATCTTCTACATCACGCGCCCCAGCCGCGCGGCGCGATGACGACGTACTGCGAGGCGGCGGAGGGGCACCCCTTCCACGGGCCCTATCACGACGAGGAGTACGGCTTTCCGCTCCGCGGCGACGACGAGCTTTTCGAGCGCCTGGTGCTGGAGATCAACCAGGCGGGTCTGTCGTGGCTCACCATCCTCAGGAAGCGCGACGCCTTCCGCCGCGCCTACGACGGGTTCCGGGTGGAGCGCGTGGCGGCGTACGGCGATGCCGAGCGCGCGCGCCTGCTGGCCGACGCCGGGATCGTGCGCAACCGCCTCAAGGTGGACGCGGCCATCGACAACGCGCGCACCATCCTGCGCCTGCGCGATTCGCACGGCTCGTTCGCGGGGTGGCTGGACGCGCACCACCCGCTCGCGAAGGAGGAGTGGGTGAAGCTGTTCAGGAAGACGTTCCGCTTCACCGGCGGCGAGATCGTGGGCGAGTTCCTGATGAGCACGGGCTACCTGCCGGGCGCGCACCACCCCGGCTGCCCCGTGTTCGCCCGCGTCGCCGCGCTCCGCCCGCCCTGGATGACCTCAACGCCGGTGCCGCTATGAAGATCCCCAAGGAGTGGCTGTCGCAGAAGGCGGGGAACGCGCCCATCTCGGAGCACCGCAACCTCTCCGAGATGACCGCGATGCGCATCCGCATGGCGTGGCAGAAGCTCAAGGCCAAGGCCGAGGAGGGCGACGAGGTGTGGGCCTTCGCGAACCCGTCCAACACCTGGAAGAAGCTGGGGAAGCAGACCGGCTACGCGCTCGTGCGCAACGGCAAGATCGTCGAGAGCATCGTGGTCACGAACAGCTTCGACTGAACAGCGGCCTCACGCGGAGACGCGGAGACACGGAGAGGCGCCTCAGAGGGGAAGGGACTCGTCCGTGGCTGCGGATGGAGGGATGGAGGGCGGGTGATCAGGAGCAGGAGGCAGGGGCGGCTCCGGTTCGCGGGGCGTATCTCCCGCCGACGGCATCGTTTCGGCCTCGCGAAAGAGCGCGTAGGACTCCCAATCCCACAGGACCGTCTTCCGGCTCCACAGGCGGAGGGCGATCTACCACGTTCGGCCGGGCCGCCTCGGCTTCGTTCAGCCGGCGTAACACATCCTGAAGGACGGGGCTGTAGTGGGTGGTGAGGTTGAGCTCGTGCGTGGCGGGGTCGCGGTACCCGCTGTCCGAAGGGAGGAGCCGGAGGTATTTGCGCTCGTAAGCAGGGTCGAAGTTCTGGAGCACCCATCCGATGTAGACCTTGCCGTTCTTGAGCGTCACCGCCACGGGAAGCGAGCGCTGGATGGAGTCCTCCATCAGGATCTCCAGGTAATCGCCCCACGTCTCCATCGCCGCGCGCGCATAGTGGTTACGGGTACGTCCCACGAGCCGCAGGAGCAGGTTCAGCGGCCACCAGCCGAGCGCGCCGCCGAGGAACGCAAGCAGCGACGTTCCCGCGTAGGGGAACGGTATGAGCTTCTTCCATTCAGCTCCCAGCGACGGGTCGCGTGAATCGAGGAGTGTCACCCCGACGAACGCGATCGCCAGCCACGCGAGCCCCGCGGCGGCGGCGTGGAAGAGCAGCCGCTCCCCGGTGTAGCGCTTGGTCGCAAAGCGCGTCGGCAGCCAGCGGGTGATAAAAAAGTACCCCCCCAGCAGAGGCAGGAGGAGTACGTTGAACGGCATGGCCGAGAGCTCCCGGAAGGTCCGTTAGCGCCCTTTCGCCGGGTTGTTAGGGCTCTTGTAGGCCTTTCCGGAGCGCCCGGCATTCTTGATGGACTGTTCGATCGCCCGGCGGCCGTTCTCGCTCCGGAGCACGTCGTCGGCCTTTACGTAGCTCACACCCGAACGATTGGTGTGGACCTTCGCGCTCTTGCTGGGTCGCGCGTCGTTTGGCGTCATGCGTCTCCAGGGGCTCGGGGGCGTCTCACCCCAAGCATAGGGCGGGCCGCGGGGTGCGTCAATGTACGTCCACGCACGCGAGGAGTTCCCGTCCCACCTATGATCAAGGTTGCCAGATCGTGAATCGATCAGAAGGTCCGGTGTTGAACTGGCTCGCACGGGCGGCGCGGCGCGTATTGGGGCGCCGGGGGCGGAGCATGGAGGAGATCTTTTCGGAGATCCACCGGAGCAACGCGTGGGCGAGCCCCGAGTCGGTGTCGGGGAGAGGGTCGATCCTGGAGCGGACGGTCGTCATCCGCAGAGAGCTTCCGGGGCTGCTCGCCGGTGTCGGCGCGCGGTCGCTGCTCGACGCGCCGTGCGGCGACTTCAACTGGATGCGGCACGTCGATCTGGGCGGGGTGGAGTACGTGGGGGCCGACGTGGTGCCGGAGCTGATCGAGCGGAACCGCCACGAGTTCGAAGGGGAGGGGAGGCGGTTCGTGGTGCTGGACATCGTGCGCGACGAGCTGCCGCGCGCGGACGTGGTGCTGTGCAGGGACTGCCTGATCCACCTCTCCTTCCGCGACGCACGCGCCGCCATCGCCAACTTCAAGGGGAGCGGGTCCGGCTTCCTGCTCGCGACGACGCATCCAAAGGTGGCGAAGAACAGGGACATCGAGTCGGGGAGCTGGCGGTCGGTGAACCTGCAGCTCGCCCCGTTCTCCTTTCCCGAGCCGCTCCGGCTGATCGAGGAGGACGCAGAGACGGGGAAGTGCCTGGGGATGTGGAGGCTGGACGCGCTGTAGGCCTCAGGCGGCGATCGCGGCGCGGTACGCGGCCAGCGTCTCCGCGGCGGTGCGGTCCCAGCTGAAGCGGGCGGCGCGGGCCAACGAGCGGGCGCGGAGATCTTCGCGCAGCGCGCCGTCGCGGTACAGGCGGTACATCGCGTGGCAGAGTGCGTCGGCGTCCTGCGGATCGACGACGAGCGCGGCGCCGCCCACGACCTCTGGGATCGAGGAGCGGTTGGAGGCGATCACGGGAGCGCCGCACTGCATCGCCTCCAGCGGCGGGATCCCGAACCCCTCGTGCAGCGACGGGAAGACGAAGCCGAGCGCCCCGCTGTAGAGCGCCGCCAGCTCCTCGTCGGGAACGAACCCGGGCATCACCACGCGGGCACCCCGCGCGCGCGCCTCCGCCACCGCCCGCTCCACCCCCGCGGTTCCGCTCCCCGCGGGCCCCGCCACCACCAGCGACAGGTCGCGGCACCCCTCCTGTACGACGAGCCGGGTGAACGCTTCCACGGCCGCTTCCACGTTCTTGCGTACGTCCAGCAGCCCGAGCGTGAGCAGGTACGGCCCGGGCGGGATGCCGAGCCGCACCCGCACCGCATCCTGCCGCGCCGCGTCGGTGCAGGGGAAGAAGAGCCCCGGGTCCGCGGCGAGGGGGACCACCGAGATGCGGTCAGCCGGGGCGATCCCCATCTCCACGATGTCGTCGCGGGTGGCGAGCGAGGTGGTGATCAGCCGGTCGTCCGGTCCCAGGCTGCCGAGGCTCACGCCGATTGACTGCGCCCGGTGCCCGTCGTAGAGCTCGGCGTAGCGCGGGTGCACCACGTCGTACACGGTCAGCAGGCGCGGCGGCGAGCCGGGGCGCAGGGGCGGAAGCGGGGCGCCCGTGGAGTGGAAGACGTCCGCGCCCGGCGTTGCGTCGCTGACGGGCGGGTGGATGCGCTGGTCCAGCACGCGGGCCCCGGAGCGCAGCACGCCCGGCATCGCCTGGTTGGGAAACCACGCGCGGAGGGTGCGGTGGACCCGGCGCGCGGCGCGGCCGATGCCGGAGGCGGCGGGGGTCGCCGGCCCCACTAGGGGCACACCCGCCAGCGCCGGATCGGTGCGCAGGTACTCCGCCGAGCCGGAGAAGGCGACGCTGGAGAGGTTGGCGCAGAAGAGGAGGTCGCACTCGCCAGTCCGCTGCAGCCCCGCGGCCAGCTCGCGGAGCGCGCGGAAGCTCCCGCTGCGGCTCTCGCGGTACAGGTATCCAAGGCCCAGCCAGGAGATGTCGAGCAGGACGCGCATGCGGTGGGGACCGGGGTGGAGGAGCGCGCATTTCGGTGCCGCGGCGGGCGCAATCTACCCGGTGCCGCGGGCGCGCGACAGGCGCCCGGCCGATTGCGTCGTGGGGTCGCGGCGGGCATATTCAGCGCACTTCGTACCCTCTCCCGACTCCAGAATCCATGCCGACACCGTTCCACCACGAATCCGTTCAACCGGCCGATCCGGGCCAGGCCCGCACCCCCCTTCTCGTCATCGCCCATCCGGGGCACGAGCTGCGCATCCTGGGGTGGATGGGGCGCATGCGCCCGCTGGTGTGCGTCCTTACCGACGGCTCCGGCAGCCGCGACGAGGGCCGGCTGGAGTCCACCACGCGCGTGCTGGAGCACACCGGGGCCACCGCCGGCCCGGTGTACGGCGTCATGTCCGACAAGGAGGTGTACGCCGCCATCCTGGGGCACGACCACGACCGCTTTACGCGCCTGGCCGACGACCTGGCCGAGGTGATCGTCTCCACCGGCGCCGACTGCGTGGTGGGCGACGCCATCGAAGGATACAACCCGTCGCACGACGTCTGCCGCCTGGTGATCAACGCCGCGGTGCGCATGGCCTCGCGGGGGGGCGCGGCTCCGTCCAACTACGACTACCTGCTGGTGGGCCCGCCGGGCGAGTGCGCCGTGGAGCTGCGCGAGCGCGCGTACTTCCTGGAGCTGGACGACGCCGCGCTCGACGCGAAGCTGCATGCCGCGCGCTGCTACCCCGAGCTCACCGCCGAGGTGGATCACGCGCTGGACAAGTTCGGCCTCGCCCCTTTTCGCACCGAGTGCCTGCGCCCCTCCGACCACAGCTCGCGCTACGGATGGGACCCCGCGGCGACTCCGGCGTACGAAACGTTCGGCGAGCAGCGCGTGGCCGCGGGCGTGTACAGGGACGTGCTGCGCTTTCGGGAGCACGTGATGCCGCTGGCGGACGCCCTGTGGACGCACAGCGAGCGCGGCGCATGACATGGCGCCGCTGCGCGTACTGATCACCAACCGCACGCTGGCCAGCCGCACCGGCACGGAGCTGTACGTCCGCGACCTGGCGGTGGGGCTGGCCGCGCGCGGGCACCGGCCGGTGGTCTACAGCCCGGACCTGGGGGCGATCGCGCGCGAGATCCGGTCGGCCACCATCCCCGTGACCGACGACCTGCGGAGCATCGCCGAGGCGCCCGACGTGATCCACGGCCACCACTCCCTGGAGACGATGGCGGCGCTCCTGGCCTTCCCCGATGCTCCGGCCATCTTCTTCTGCCACAGCTGGGTGGGGTGGGCGGACGAGCCGCTCCGCTTTCCCCGCGTGCTGCGCCACGTGGCGGTGGACCGTACCTGCCGCGACCGGCTCTGCCTGGAGCACGGCATCGACCCCGCGCGGGTGCACCTGGAGCTGAACTCGGTGGAGCTGGACCGGTTCCGCCCGCGCGGCCCCCTGCCGCCGCGCCCGCGCCGCGCGCTGGTGTTCAGCAACGCCGCGGGGGCCCGGGTCGGCTCGCAGCTGGAGGCGATCCGCGAGGCGTGCGAGGCGGAGTCGATCGAGGTGGAGGTGCTGGGCGCCAACGCCGGCCGCGAGCACGCCCGCCCGGAGGAGGTGGTGCGCGAGTTCGACCTGGTGTTCGCCAAGGGCAAGTCCGCGCTGGAGGCGCTCGCCGCGGGAACGTCCGTCATCCTGTGCGACGCAATGGGGATGGGTCCGCGGGTGACCTCCGCGAACCTGGCGGAGCTCCGGGGCTTCAACCTCGGCATCCGCACCCTGCGCGAGCCGGTGACCGCGGAGGGGGTGCGGCGCGAGATCGCGGGCTACGACGCGGCCGATGCGATGGCGGTGAGCCGGGAGATCCGCGCGCAGGCCGGCGCGGACTCGATGGTCGACCGCCTCTGCGCCCTGTACGAGGAGGTGGTGGCGGAGCACCGCGCCGCCCCCGCCCCGGACGCGCGGGAGGAGATGGCGGCCGCCGCGGCCTACCTGCAGCGCCTGTCGCCGCTGATGGGCGAGCGCGACGTGATGCGCCGCGTCTTCATGCGGCTCCTGCGCACCCCCGTGGTCGGCCGCTCGATCCGCGCGCTGGGCTCGCGCTCCGGGGAGGGCCACTGGCTCGCCCGGCTCCTGCGGATGGAGCCGCTCGGCTGAGCGCGGAGAGCCCGGGGGTGCCCGCCTCAGGCTGGATGCGGGGAGGCGCCTGGGCCCTGGCCTCGCTGGTTCTCGCGCTGGGGCTGGGCGCCGTGCGCATGGTGCTGGTGGCGCGCCTGATCGGCGCCGCGCAGATGGGCACCGCCGGCGTCGCGCTCCTGGTGCTGACCACGCTGGAGGCGCTCACCAGCGTCGGGACCGAGGTGGCGCTCGTCACCCGCCGGGGAAGGGTGGAGGACGACCTCGACCTGGCCTTTACGCTGGAGCTGCTGCGCGGCGCCGCGCTGAGCGCCGTGGCGCTGGCCGCGGCTCCCTTTGCGGCGCAGTTCCTTTCCACGCCCGGCGCCACTCCGCTCATCCGCGTGCTCGCCCTGCTCCCGCTGCTGCGCGGGCTGGCGAATCCCGCCGCCGCCCTGCTGGTGCGGCGGGCGGAGTTCCGGCGGCTGTTCTGGTGGGGGGTGCCCGAAGCGGTGGCGGGTGTGGCGGTGGGGATCGGGGTGGCGGTGATCCGCCGCGACGCGTGGGCGCTGGTCGCTTCCGCGCTCGCCATGCAGGGGGTGGGCACCGCCCTGTCGTACGCCATGGTCCGGCACCGGCCGCGCCTGCGGCTTCGCGGGCGCGGGATGCGGCGGCTGCTCCACTATGGCGGAGCGCTCAACCGTACACGCATCCTGACGTTCCTGAGCCTCAACCTGGACAACGTGCTGGTTGGGCGCTTCCTGGGCCCCACCGCGCTGGGCCTCTACCAGGTGGCGTTCCGCGTGGCGGAGATCCCGTCCGTCACCCTCACGCGCGCCGCGGGGCGCGTCGCCCTGCCGATGCTGGGGCTGCTGCGCGGAACCCCGAGGGCGCTCACGCGGCGGTACCTGGCGGCGGTGGGCGGAGTGTGCGCGGCGGTGGGCGTGTTCGCGGTGCTCGCCCTGCTCGTGGGCGAGGCTGGGGTACGGTGGATGCTGGGGCCGGAATGGACGCGGATGGTGCCCGCGCTCCAGCTGCTGGCGCTGGCGATGGTCTTTCGCGCGGTGATGCAGATCACCGACCAGCTCTTCAATGCCCTCTCCCGTCCCCGGCTGTCGGTGCCGGTGCAGGGCGTGCGCTTCAGCCTGCTGGCCATCGCGCTCTACCCGCTCCTGCGCTGGGATGGGCTGCGGGGGGTGGCCGCCGCGGTGCTCCTGGCCCATGCCGGCGGCGCGCTGGTGGCGGCGGGCGGGGCTTTCGTGCTGCTCAGGGGCACGGCGCGGCTCCGGCTTCCGGGCGGAGGCGCGGTCGCGGAATGATACCGTCTCGACAGAAGTTCTGTGCAAACACAAAGGATCAAGATGTCACGCGAAGGCGCGAAGACGCTAAGGAAAGACACGGAAGCCCTTTCTTTGCGCCTTCGCCCCTTTGCGTGAGACCTTTCCTCCGATGCACACGGATTCGTGAGAAATGGTATGATACCATTCGCCACCCCGGTTTACGGAGACGCAGAGAGAACCGCAACTGCATGGCTCACACAGAGACACAGAGACACAGAGAGAACGGATCAAGGCTTCCTCTGTGGCTTGTAGTTCCCTCCGTGTTCTCTGTGTGAGGCTGTTGTTTTTCCGAGACGAGGCCCGGCGAACACGGAGGGGGAAATGGCGGACCGGTTGATGACGACTCCCCGGCAGTTCACGCTCAGCCGGCTGTCGCGCGAGCTGTACGAGAGCTTCCTGCAAAAGGCGAAGGCGCGCGGCTACTCGTTCGTGCGCTTCCAGGACTTCGCCCCCGGCGGCCCGGCGCTGCCCGAGCGCTACATCGCGCTGCGCCACGACATCGACTTCGCGCCGGTCCATTCGCTGGAGATGGCGGAGCTGGAGCACGCCGCCGGGGTCGCGTCCACCTACTTCGTGCTGGTGGACGGGCAGTTCTACGACCCGCTCCACACCGACGTCGTGCGCCAGCTACGCCGGATTCACTCGCTGGGGCACGAGATCGGCCTGCACTTCGCCGTGAGCTCGGCCGTGTGCGACGACATCGGCGAGGAGGTGGCCTTCCGGATGCGGGTGCTGGAGGCCATCGTGGATGCCAGGGTGCACTCTTTCTCCCAGCACGATCCGGTGAACGCCGGCTTCGTGTCGGTCGCGCTCCCACCCGGCCACCATCCGTGCGTGGACGTTAGCGAAGTCATCCGCGCCCACGGCCTCACCTACGTGAGCGACAGCGCGATGATGTGGAGGCGGCACACCTTCGACACGGCGATGGAGGAGGGGGGGAACCTCTGCCTTCTCGCGCACCCGCACTCGTGGCTGCATCCGCAGGACGATTACGTCGCCATGATCCGCGAGTTCGAGGCGCAGCAGGTGCGCGGGGTCACCGAGCGCTTCGACGCGTTCGTCAACGCGCTGACCGGCTACTACACGCGGCGGCTGAACGAAGGGGTTTGAGCGGGCGCACGCGCGCTCACCCCTCCGCGTCCAGGTAGCCCAGCTCGCGCAGGAGCTTCCCGCCCACGCGCTCGAATTCGGCGCGCTCCTCGGGGAGCATCGCCGTCCGCCACCCGCCGATGCGCGCGGGGTCCGGAGCGCGAAGGCTGCTCTCCTGCTGCCGGAGCCGCTGTTCGCGCGTGATGAGCGGGGTGCCGTCCGGCGCGATGGCCCCGTTCTGCTCGGCCAAGCGCGCCCGGGCTCGCGTGTGGTGCGAGAGCATGGCGGGGTCCCACTCCAGCTCCAGGAAGCGGCAGACGCGGGCCAGCACCGGCCCTGGGTCGCGCACCAGCTCTTCGTAGCACACCTCCAGGTAGTCGGGGCGTCCCAGGCCGGATTTGCGCGCCCCGGCCACGCACCGGGCCCAGTAGCGGGCCAGCGTCGCCATGTCGCGCCCCGGCGCGAACCACTGCTCCCGCAGCGACAGCGCCACGTCGCGCCCGTCGCGGATGAGGTGGACGAAGCGCGCTTCGGGAAGCACGCGCCGGATCAGGTCGATCTCCAGGCAGTAGATCGGCGTCTTGTCGCCCCAGCGGGGCTTGCCGTGGCGGGCGGCGTAGAGACGGTAAAAGGCGCGGAACCCCGCCGATGCCGTGAACGGCTCGATGCGTTGCAGCGCGTCGCGGAAGTCGTCCGCCGGGATCCCGAAGTCTGCCCAGTTGGGCGCTTGCGGGGGAAAGGCCGTGATCTCGCGGAAGAAGCGCTCCCGCAACCCGTCGCCCGAGCCGCGGAACTTGCGGGCGATGCTCAGGAACCCGGTCTCGGGAGGAATGGCGAGATCCGGATGCGAGTCCAGCATCAGCCGCAGCAGTGTGGTTCCCGAGCGCGGCGCGCCCACCACCACCGGCATGGGCGCGGCGTGCGGGTCCGCCGGTCCGTAGGGACGCAGCCATGCGCTCAGCACTGGACCGGGCCGGGAACGCGGGATGGATTCGCCCGCCGGCAGCCTGTCATCTTCAGCGTCACCGCCGCCGTCCCCGCGCACGGAACGTGGTACCCAGGAGATCCTCCTCGCTCTCGTGTGGATCATAAGGACGCCCGCACGGTTGCAACTTCCGTGAAATGATTCGTTCGCCCCCGTCTGACCGAAGGAGCTCGAGAGTGATCCACGCGCGCATCACGGAAAGCGAAATCCGCCGTCTGCTCCGGCTGCCGGACGGCGGCGACCGGGAGGTCCGGGCGGTCGGAACGCTGGACGAGAGCTATGACGATTGCCTGTACTTCGTCAACACGGAAGTGAAGGCCCCGCTCCGCGAGAGATTCGCGGAGCGGCGCGGCTGCATCGTGATCGCGCGGGTGGGCTCGGCGCGCTCCGGCGACTGGGGCGACTGCGTCGTGGTCGAATGCCACGATCCGCGCGCGGCGATCGGGCGCGTGCTGGGGCTCATCCGCGTCGAGGGACGCCAGCCGCCGCTGGTCGCGGAGCGCAACATCTCCCCGGAGGCCATGGTCTCTCCGCTCGCCGTGACCGAGGGCAACGTCGAGATCGGGGAAGGTGCCCTGATCGAGCCCTTCTGCGTGATCGGCCCCGACGTCAGGATCGGGAAGGGCACCATCATCCGGTCCGGAGTGCGGCTCTTTCCGCGGGTCGAGATCGGCGACGAGACGGTCATCGGCGCGAACACGGTGATCGGCCACGACGGGTACGGCTACGTGCGGAACGAGGAGGGGAACAAGGAGCATATCCCTCACCTGGGCGGGGTCAAGATCGGGTCGCACGTGGAGATCAGCGCGCTGACCGTCGTGCATGCCGGCGTCATCGTCCCGACCACGGTGGAGGACCACGCCAAGGTGGGCGAGCTCAACATCGTGGCCCACAACTGCCGTGTCGGGCGCGGGGCGAGCGTGACGGCCGGCGTGATGATGGGGGGGCGGTCCGTGATCGGGGCGGAGGCGTGGGTCGGGCTCAACGCCAGCATCCGTGACGGCGGCCGCGTCGGCGAGCGCGCGCTGGTGGGGATGGACGTGTCCGTGCAGGAAGACATCCCGGACGGCGCCGTCGCGCGTGCCCCGCGGCCCGACGTCCAGCCGCGGACGGACATCGATCCCGCCGCGATCGGATTTCAGCGCCGCTAGGCCCACACGCCCGGCGGCGCAACGTTGCAGGGGTATGGGCGATCCGCTACGTTCGTCTTTTTCCGCGCGGATGCCGCGAATCCAGCGATACACACGATGAACGCTGCGCTCGACGGCGCTGAGGTCCTGATCCTGGGCGGCACGGGGTCGCTGGGCCAGCGCCTCTTCCACCGCATCCTGGCCGACGAGATGGGCTCGCCCGCCTCGGTCACCGTCGTGTCGCGCGACGAGGCCAAGCAGCACGCCATGCGCCTGGAGCTGATGCACCAGGCCACGGCCACCGACGACGTCATCTACAACGAGAGCGCCAACCGCGCGCGCTTCGCCATCGGCGACGTGCGCAGCTACGCGGACATGCGGCGCTACGTGGAGCGCTCGGACGTGATCTTCCACGCCGCCGCGCTCAAGCAGGTGCCCACCTGCGAGTACCACGGCGCCGCGGCGGTGGACACCAACGTCATCGGCGCCATCAACCTGGCGCGCGCCGTCTTCGAGAGCCGCGGCGGGGGGAAGCACGTGGTGGGGATCTCCACCGACAAGGCGTGCAAGCCGGTGAACATGATGGGGATGACCAAGGCGATCCAGGAGCGCATCCTGGTGCAGGCCAACCTGGACACCCCCGGCTGCCGCTTCGTGAACGTGCGCTACGGCAACGTGATGGCCTCGCGCGGCTCCGTCATCCCCTTCTTCATCGACCTGGTGCGCCGCGGCAAGCCCCTGCCCATCACGGACCGGCGCATGACGCGCTTCCTGATGACGCTGGACGAGTCGGTGGACCTGATCTTTCGCGCCCTCCGCCACGCCAACGCGGGCGAGACGTACGTCCCCCTCCTCGCGTCCGCCCGGATCACGGACATCGCGCTGGCCGTGGCCGAGGCGGAGACGTACCCCATGACCGACACCGGCATCCGGCCGGGCGAAAAGATCCAGGAGATCCTGGTGAGCGAGGAGGAGGTGGCGCACACCGTCTTCCGCGGCGACGACCTGGTGATCCTCCCCATCCTCCCCGAGCTGCGCGTGGACGAGGTCGGCACGCGCGCGCTTCCCTTCGCCGGCGAGTACACCTCCGGCGCCGCGCCGCTGCCGCTGGCGGAGGTGCGCGCCCTGCTGCTGCGGCACCGCCTCACCCGCGGCACCGCCCCCGAGACCGGCGAGATCTTCCGGTGAGCGCGTCCGCCGGCGGCGAGCACAGGATGCGCGTGATGACCATCGTGGGCACGCGGCCGGAGATCATCAAGCTGTGCCGCGTGATCCACGAGCTGGACCGGTTCACGGACCACGTGCTGGTGCACACCGGCCAGAACTACGACTGGGAGCTGAGCGGCATCTTCTTCCGCGAGCTGGGCGTGCGGCAGCCGGACCACTTCCTGGAGGCGGCCGGCGCGACCCCCGGGGAGACGGTGGGCAACGTCATCGCGCGAGCGGACGCGCTGATGGCGCAGGTGAAGCCGGATGCGCTCCTCCTGCTGGGCGACACCAACTCCGCGCTCGCCGCCTATCCGGCCAAGCGGCGCAGGGTGCCCGTCTTCCACATGGAGGCGGGGAACCGTGGATTCGACGACCGCGTGCCGGAGGAGATCAACCGCCGCGTGGTGGACCACCTGAGCGACATCAACCTCACCTACACGGAGCACGCGCGCCGCTACCTGCTGCGCGAAGGCCTCGCGCCGGAGACGGTCATCAAGACGGGCTCGCCGATGAAGGAGGTGCTCTCGCACTACGCCGCCCAGATCTCCGCGTCGGACGTGCTGGAACGCCTGGATCTCGTCGAGGGCGGCTACACGGTGGCCAGCGCGCACCGCGAGGAAAACGTCGATTCCGAGCGCAACCTGGCCAACCTGGTGGCGACGCTGAACGCGATGGCGGAGGGGCTGGGCCGGCCCGTCATCTTCTCCGCGCACCCGCGCACCCGAGCCCGCATCGACGCCGCGGGCGTGCCCCTGGATCGGCGCGTGCGGATGCTGAAGCCACTCGGCTTCTTCGACTACGTGCGCCTTCAGCGGGGCGCGTTCTGCGTCGTCTCGGACAGCGGCACGGTGACGGAGGAGGCCTCCGTGCTGGGCTTTCCCGCCGTCACCATCCGCGAGGCGCACGAGCGGCCGGAGGGGATGGACGAGGGCGTGCTGGTGATGTGCGGCCTTGTGCCCGGCGAGGTGCTGAACGCCATCCGCGTCGTCACGGAGCAGCACGCCGAGCGCCGCCCCGCGCTGGTGCCCGACTACGACACCGAGACCGTGTCGCTCAAGGTGGTGCGCATCATCCTGAGCTATACGCGCTACGTGCGCCGCACCGTGTGGCACGATGCCTGAGCGGCTCCCGCTCCCGGGCGACGTGCTGGTCACCGGCGCCACCGGCTTCCTGGGCGCGTACGTGGTGGACGGGCTCCTGAAGCTCGGCGTGGGCGTGCGCGCGCTGGTCCGCGCCGAGCACGCGAGCCTCCCCGCGCCCGTCCGGCAGGTGCGCGCGGCGGACCTATCCGACCGCGCCGCGCTGCGTGCGGCGTGCGCGGGCGTCGATGCGGTCGTGCACCTGGCCGCGCGCACGCACGTGCTGCGCGACTCCGCCCGCGACCCGCTGGAGCGCTTCCGCCGCGTCAACGTCGAGGGAACGCGCGTCCTGCTGCGCGAGGCGCTGGATGCGGGGGCCACGCGCTTCGTCTACGCCAGCTCGGTGAAGGCGGTGGGGGAGGGAAGCGCGGAGTGCTGGACCGGCGACGTCATCCCGCGCCCCGCGGACGCGTACGGCGTCAGCAAGCTGGAGGCGGAGCAGGTGGTGCGGCAGGACGCGGCCGGCATCCACGCGCCCATCCTGCGGCTCCCGCTGCTGTACGGCGCGGGCGTGCGGGCCAACATGCTGCGCCTCTTCCGCACCGTCGACCGGCGCGTGCCTATGCCGGTGGGCGGCATCCACAACCGTCGCAGCCTGGGGTACGCCGGCAACGTAGTCGCCGCCATCGAGACGGTGCTCACCGCCCCCGCCGCGCGCCGCGCCACGCTCTTCGTGAG
Organism: Longimicrobium sp.; assembly: GCA_036387335.1. Taxonomy (NCBI): domain Bacteria; kingdom Pseudomonadati; phylum Gemmatimonadota; class Longimicrobiia; order Longimicrobiales; family Longimicrobiaceae; genus Longimicrobium; species Longimicrobium sp. The sequence goes on along the minus strand of DASVTZ010000092.1, from coordinate 2,258 downwards.
CGACGACGACGACGTCTCCACGCCGGAGCTGGTGCGCCGCATCGCCGCGGCGCTGGGCGTCTCCGCGCGCATCGTCCCCTGCCCGCACGCGATCGCCCGGCTGGCGGCGCGCGCGGGCGACGTGGTTTCGCGCGCGGTACCGGTGCCGTTCACCACCGGCGCGCTCGAGCGGCTGACCGGCTCGCTGTGCGTGGACGCCGGCGCGCTCCGCGGGCTGGGGTGGGCGCCGCGCTACACGATGGCCGAGGGGATGGCGGACACCGCACGGTGGTACCGCGGCCTCCACCCGCGCGCATGACGGCCGGCGAGCGCCCGCTGCGCATCCTGGTCCTCTCGCAGTACTTCTGGCCGGAGGACTTCCGCATCAACGACCTGGCGCTGGCGCTGAAGGAGCGCGGGCACCACGTCGAGGTCCTCACCGGCATCCCCAACTACCCCGAAGGCCGGGCGTACGCGGGATACTCTCCGTTCGGTCCGCGCCAGGAAGATTTCCACGGCATCCCCGTGCGCCGCGTGCCGCTGCTCCCGCGCGGGCGCGCGGGCGGGGTGCGGCTGGCGCTCAACTACGCCTCGTTCGCGCTCACGGCCAGCCTGCTCGCCCCGCTCGTCGCGCGCCGCCAGTACGACGTGATCCTGGTGTACGAGGTGTCGCCGATCACCGTCGGCATTCCCGCGCTCGTGCTGAAGCGGCTCACCGGCGCGGCCCTGCTCTTCTGGGTCCTCGACCTGTGGCCGGAGGTGCTTCAGGGCACCGGCGCGGTCTCGTCCGAGTCCGTGCTGGGCGCGGTGCGGCGGCTGGCGCGGCGCATCTACCGCGGCAGCGACCGCATCCTCGTGTCGTCGAAGGGCTTCCTGCGCCCCGTCTCCGAGCTGGCGGACGGCGACGCGCGCGTGCGCTACTTCCCCCAGTCCGCCGAGCCGTTCTACCGCCCGCTTGCCGTGGAGGAGACGGACGGCGTTCCGCCGCTTCCGGCGGGCTTTCGCGTGATGGTGGCCGGCAACATCGGCGCCTCGCAGGACTTTTCCACGATCCTCGCCGCCGCGGAGCTGCTCCGCGACCGGGGCGACGACCACTGGATCGTGGTGGGGGACGGGCGGATGCGGGAGTGGGTGGAGCGGGTGGTGCGCGAGCGGGGGCTGGGTTCGGTCGTCCACCTGCTGGGGCGCCACCCGGCGGAGCGCATGCCGCACTTCTTTGCGCACGCCGACGTGCTGCTGGCGTCGCTGAAGCGCGCGCCGGTCTACGCCTACACGCTGCCGGCCAAGGTGCCGTCGTACCTGGCCAGCGCCCGCCCCCTGATCGCCGCCATGGACGGCGAGGGCGCGCGCGTGGTGAACGACGCCCGCGCCGGCTTCTCCTGCCCCGCCGAGGACCCCCGCGCCCTCGCCGACGCCGTCCTCGCCCTCCGCGCCCTCTCCCCCGACGAGCGCGCCGCCATGGGCACGCGCGGCCGCGCCTACTTCCTCGAGCACTTCGAGCGCGAGCGCCTCACCACCCGCCTGGAGGGCTGGATGCGGGAGGTGGCGCCGAGGGGGAATCAGCCGTAGGTCCAGGCCTGCGACACGCCCGTCGCCTTTTCTTGTCATCCTGAGGAAGCCGCACGACCGATCCCGCCGTGACATCCAACATCCTGCGGCGCCCGAAGGATCTAGCCGGCGAAACAGGAGGACAGCCGCCGACCACGAGCCCCTCGCCGCGCGCAGTAGATCCTTCGCTCCGCGCCAAAGGATGGAGCGAGGGCGAGATCGGTGCGGCGCGTCGCTCAGGATGACAAAAGGTTGGTGGCGCGCGTCGTCGTCTGCGTGAGTCCGCGCAGGCGGACTTGCGTGTTTCCAGCGGCGAATTCATTCGCTCTGGACGCGGGCCGCGGCGTGTGCGCGGGGCACGGGCAGCCACGCGGGGCGGCCCCTACGGGTTTTCGGGGCCGTTCGGCCGTGTTTGGGGCCCGGCGAGGGAGGGCGGACACGCAGGTCCGCCCCTACCGGTGTGTGGTGTGCGGGGAAGCCGGTAATGGGTGCGCCGCGGGTCGCGTCATTTGGCGGTGGTGCGCGGGAGACGGCGCGGAGGGCATACGCGGGTCACGCGCAGTGTGGCCCTGAGCGGGGGGCTGGGCGCGGGCAGGCACGGGCGCGATAAATCGCGCCCCTACAGTACGGGGTTTTAGAGGAGATGGCGGTGGGGCAACGCCCGCCGTCGCGCACGGATGCCACCGCCCCTCCCCCAGGTAGTTTTGGGGGAGGGGCCGCGAGGAACGAGC